>JABMPE010000435.1 GCA_013203845.1 Rhodopirellula sp.
AAGTTATCGAGTTCTGCCTTGCCGACCTGCTCGTCACCGGTGATCCGCATGACGTAACGGCGGTTCGCAGCACATTCTGCAGGATTGGCTCGGACGAGAGCCTGCCGCATTCGTTCGGCGTGGTCGATGTCGTCGCAGAAGACGATCGTTTTCAGGTACGGATCAGTTGCCCGCAGAAACTCGGTAACCTTCTTCGCGACCAGCTCCGTCCGCTGGTCCAGCACCAGCTTCCGGTCCATGTCCTTCTGGTTGTAGATGCGGTCTTCGATCTCATGGCCGCGGCTGTCCTTCTGCCCCGCTGTCGGACGCCAGCCTTCCACGTCTTTGTCGAAGTCGATGCGATGGACTTTGTACGGAGCCAGAAAACCGTCATCAATGCCCTGTTTGAGCGAGTAGGTGTAGATCGGCTTGCCGAAGTAGTCGATGTTCGAGACTTCCTTCGTTTCCTTCGGCGTGGCCGTCAGACCAATCTGCGTGGCGTCTGAGAAGTAGTCCAGTATCTCACGCCATGCTGAATCTGCTGCCGCGCTGCCTCGGTGACACTCATCGACGACGATCAGATCGAAGAAATCCGGCGAGAACTGCTTGTAGATATTCCTGTCTTCTTCATTGCCGGTGACTGCCTGATACAGCGCCAGATAGATTTCGAAGGACTTGTCGATCTGTCGTTTCGAAATCTTCGTCATCGCGGAACCGAACGGTTTGAAATCGTTCGTGCGGGTCTGATCGACCAGGATGTTGCGATCGGCGAGAAACAGAATCCGCTTCTTCTGGCGAGACTTCCAGAGCCGCCAGATGATCTGAAACGCGGTGTAGGTCTTGCCCGTGCCGGTCGCCATGACCAGCAGAGCACGATCCTGCCCGCGAGCCACCGCCTCAATCGTGCGGTTGATGGCGTTGAGCTGGTAGTAGCGCGGACTCTTGCTGCCGCCGTCGGAGAAGTAGTCCTGCTCAACGATGCTGCGGCTGTCGTCCTCCAGTCCTTTCCACTGGCAGTATCTGGTCCAGAGTTCGTCTGGCGAGGGAAACTCGTTCATCGTCAGTTGACGTTCCAGCTCGCCGCCCAGTTTGACCGCCGTGTTGTCGTGGAACAGAAAGCCGTCACCGTTGGAGCTGAAGACAAACGGCACCTGCAGCGACTCGGCATAGTCAAGCCCCTGCTGCATCCCGTCGCCGATCGAGTGGTTGTTGTCCTTGGCCTCGATCACGGCAATGGGGATGTTCGGGCGGTAGTACAGGACGTAGTCAGCGAACTTCGGCTTGCCCCGACTGACCTTGCGGCCACGAACGATAATGCGGCCCTTCGTGAAGAAGACTTCCTCACGAATCTGCGTCATCAGATCCCAGCCAGCCTGTTCCATGGCGGGGGTGATGTATTTTGTCCGGATGTCCTGCTCGGAAAGCGACTTCTTGTCCATTGGACGCCCAATCTCGCAAGCCACAACAGCGAGTCAGTTAAATTCTGCACCCGTGTTTTCTCATGATCACGAGAGCGTACCGGTGACAACGTCTGACCGCAATTATCAGACGCGAGACCGTAATTCCGAGAAAGGCCTGCCTGGTGACCGCTCACTCCTTCCTGACCCCGTTACTTATGTGATGGGTTTCGAGGCTCGATCTCGCGTCGAACGAATAAGAATTGCAAACTCGATTCTTCAGGTAAATCTCACGAAAACGGTCGGCAGAAACGTCGGGTAGTGGGCAAGAAAAAATCCCAGGTTCAATGGCGCCCCGTCGGGCGAATTTCCTTCTGAATTCGGGCAAAATCGTTATTCATCAAGGAGTATCTGAAATGCGGAAATATTGTCGCATTGAATCAAAGACTCGATAATTGCGACTCCTCTCCCTCCGGACCGCCTTAACTCACGGAGCTGTGTTGGCGTTTCTGGCGATCGCCTGCTGATGCGATTTCCCAGCCGGTACGGTGCAGAGGTTTGTCCAACCGCCTGCAGTTACCTCGATGCCGAATTACCGTCGGTGTGCATCACCTTCGCGAGTCAGGGCTGAGGTGCAAATGCCCCCAGCGTTGTCAACATTTGGGTCGAACGCCATTGGACTGACTGGCTGAGGAGTTTTCGTCATGGACCACGAACTCGCTGCCAAAGCAGTAGTGAGAGCCTGTGTCTTGTGACATCGTCTTGATACAACAACTGGCGCATCGGGCAGCTCGAAACGACCGTTGACTCCGCTGATCCGGCGAAGCGGACGGAAACCTTCTCCCTGATCTCGACCGCAACGTGCGCCACTTCATCGTCTCGGGTGTTCACCTTACCGAGGCGACTTCCGTTTATACCCATCGAGCAAATCGTCCGAGCCATCGATTTGAAGCCCAATCATGGCTATACCTATGGCTGCGCGACGAGGCGGCACGGGTAAAGACTTTGAGATTCGGTGAAACGCATCACTCTTAAATCGATGACCTTGACCATGAAACACACGCTCATCCTCCTCACCACCCTGCTGCTGGTCCCTCTCGGGACACTGCACGCCACCGACATCAATGAGTCCGGTCAACTAATTCCTGCGGCGGATTTGCCGGACCTGGCCTTGCAGCCCGCACAGGTCATTACGGAGCTCGGTCCGGATCACGTCAAGAGTTCGCGTGGAGCCCAGGGGGTGCCCGCTATTGAACGCGCGGCTGAGGGCAGATTGTGGGCCGCGTGGTATGCTGGCAAGAGCAAACGCGGAGTCGAGAGTCCCTCCAGCTACGTCGTGCTCGCGACCAGCGGCGATGACGGCGCGAACTGGACGGAGAAGCTGGTGCTGCAGGCGCCGCGGCTCTGCCACACCTACGATCCCTGTTTGTGGATCGATCCTGCGGGAAAACTTTGGTTCTTCTGGGCGCAAAGCGCGGGTCTGCAGGATGGGCGGATGGGTGTCTGGGCGATGACGACGCAGGAAGCGAACTCAGAAAGTCCAAAGTGGTCCGAGCCCCGCCGCATCAGCAACGGCGTGATGCTCAACAAACCCACCGCTCTGAAAAACGGCGTCTGGTTGCTGCCAGTCGGTTATTGGCGCGACAACACCAACGTGCCGAACGTTACTTTCGACGAAAAGAAAATCGCTCCCTACACCAACGCTGGCTTGGCCCATGATCTGGGCGACGAGCGAGGTTCCAATGTCGTCGCTTCCACCGATCAGGGACAATCGTTTCAGCGTCTTGGCCAGGTTCGCACATCTGGCACGCGTGTGGACGAGCACATGATCGTCGAGCGAGGCGACGGCAGCCTGTGGATGCTGCTTCGCAATACCGGGGGGATAGCGCAAAGTGTTTCCACCGATGGCGGTCGCACATGGAGCGAGGGAAGTATCCATTTTCACGGCCGCACCTTCGCCAATAAACGATTTTTCCTCCGTCGCTTGCCGTCCGGCACCATGCTGATGGTGCGCAACGATTCACCCGATGGCGACCGTTCCCGCCTGACCGCTTTCGTGTCCGATGACGATGGTCTGGCCTGGTCCGGTGGCCTGCTGCTCGACGAACGTGAGTCATCCTATCCTGATGGCACCATCGCCGCTGACGGCACGATCCGCGTGATCTACGACCACCAGCGCTACACCGAGAACCGCGCGGGCAAGAAAGGGTCCGGTTCCGTGATGATGGCCGTGTTTCGCGAGGAAGACGTGCGCGCCTCGAAGAAGGTCAGCGACAGCGCACGATGGCCAATCACCATCAGCCAGTTACAGCCTGCCGATTGAATCCCGTCCCGAATCCGAATCATCCAACCGAACCCGATCGGTTTATTCATTGCAACACTGAAGAGGGAAGCCACGAAATGAAAATTACACTCACCCTCTTCGCCGCGATACTGCTCGCTCCACTTGTGGCGTCGCACGCCGCCGACGCGTTCATCGTCGAAGACGGTAAACCGCGGGCCGAGATCGTCATTTCCGCGAAACCCTCGCGCATGCAGCGGGTCGCCGCGCATGAGTTTCGGATGCAGATCGAAAAGATCAGCGGTGCGCGACTACCCATCGTCACCGCGCCGAGCGGCAACGCGGCGAAGATCTTCATCGGCGCGAGTCCGCAGAGTCCCGTGAAGGCGGATGGCTTGCAGGCGGGGGCCTATCGCATCGCCACGGGAGCGGACTGGATGGCGCTCGTCGGCGATGACACCGAGTTCACGCCGATGGAGCCGTTTGCGAAGAACAACGGCGACATCCCGCGGGCTCAGGCCGAGTGGGAGAAGATTGTCGGCGCGCCGTATGGCATGCCGGCTCGCGGTTTATACAAGAACCGTCTCCGACTGCCTGGCGACACTGGTAAACCCGACAGCGCGACCACGGAGCCAAAGGAGACGCTCGATATATGGGGCCTCGATGAACGCGGCAGTTTCAACGCCGTGTGCGGCTACCTGCGCAAGCTTGGCGCTCGCTGGTACCTGCCGGGCGAACTGGGCGAAGTCCTGCCGTCGATGAAAACGATCCCACTGCCGCGGATCGACGAAACCGTGCAGCCCGATTTTCCGCTGCGGCAGTTCAACTTCCGTTTCAGCACCGCAGGTCCCGAAACTTCGATGTGGGTCATGCGGCTCGGATTGCGCAACGACGAGCGATTGCAGATCGCTCACGGCATTTCCACGATGACGAACCACCAGGGAGTTTTTGACGCACATCCGGACTGGTTCGCGATCTACGGCGGCAAGACTGACTTCAAGCCCGGCGACTCGAAGTGCCAGGTCTGCTACTCCAACGACGAACTTTTCCACGAAACCGTGCGCTGGGCGCGAACGCTGCTCGACACCTACAAGTTTGAAACCGTCTCCATCATGCCACCGGACGGCTACACCGCGATCTGCCAGTGCGAGAAGTGTAAAGGCAAGGACTCGCCCGAACGCAACGAGCGCGGCCTGCTCAGCGACCACGTGTGGGACTTCGTCAATCGCGTGGCGAAAGAGATCGCGAAGACGCATCCGCGCGCGAAGGTGCTGAACTGTGCGTATGGCGTCTACACGCTGCCGCCGCTGAATATCGAGAAACTCGAACCGAACGTGCTGGTGTGCATCGTCGGCGGACGTCGGCCGATCAACAAAGGCGGAGTGAAGGGTGAAGGCGAATCCGCGCCGGACGTGTTGCGTGCCGGATGGCTGAAGAAGACCGACAATCCGCTGCTCAATTTCGAAAACTACCCCTTCACCGACCGAGGCTGGTATCTGCCCAGCTTCGCCGCGCACGCGATCGGCGACAGCGTCAGCGCGACAAAGGGCGTCTCAGCGGGTGAGGATATCTGGCTCAGCGCGGCTCGGGATTTCTCGACCAAAGGCATCGGCTTCAATCACTTCATGGTCTACTTCACCGCCCGTATGTACTGGGGCGGCAAGGACGCGGATGTCGACGCGCTGCTGCGGGAATACTGCCGCCTCTTCTACGGCCCCGCCGAACAGGAGATGCTCGCCTTCTTCACCCACTGCGAGACGAACTGGAACGTGATGGAAGAGGACAAGGCGAAGGCCGATGAAGCACTCGCACTATTCGACAAGGTGAAAGCCAAAGCCGACGTCGCCAGCGTTTATGGCAAACGCGTCTCCCTCATCGACGACTACCTCAAAGGTTTGCGCATGAAGACCGAGCAGCTCGGTCAGAAGCGTGGCCCCGTGCCAAAGGTGCGGCTCGTCGGTGATGCGCACGACATCGTCGTCGACGGCAAGCTTGACGAAGAGTACTGGCAGACGTGTGCCGTCGCTGCCACTGGAAAATTCCGCGAGCTGCAGACCGGCCGCACTCCCACATTCGGCACCTCGTTCAAAGCCGGATGGCAGGGTAGCAATCTCTACTTCGCGATTCGTTGCGACGAGAATCCTGGCGAGAAACCCGTCTCTGCCTCGACTCGCGATGACGACCAGGCCATCTGGCACGGCGATGTGATCGAGATCGAACTCGCCACCGAAACGCACTCGTATTATCAAATCGCCATCAGCCCCGCTGGCCACATCGTCGATCTGGATCGTGGCGCAGGGAAAGCGTTCGGCTGGGACTCGAAGGCCGAAGTCGCAACGCACATCGCCGACGATCACTGGACTGTCGAGATTCGCTTTCCGGTTACCACTGACGAAAACGATCCGCTGAATCAGGTCATCGGTCGGCATCCCACGCAAAGCCTGCCGTGGCACATCAACCTCTGCCGCCAGCGCATCCGCGAGGACGGCCAGGAGTTGAGCGCCCTCTCACCGACCGGCACGAACGGCTTTCACGTGCCGATGAAATTTGCGCACTTCTACGACGGCAAGTCGCATCAGTTCGAGTCGGATCCCAGCGTCAGCGACTTCGCCATCGGCTTCCGCAATGCGACGCAGAAACGCAAAGCGGACGGCTTCCTCGCCCTCGCCGAGTTGGAGAAGATCACCGATCAGCAAAAAGCTGCCGCGCTGGAACAAGCCGCGCTGCTCGACAAAGCCAACGCCGAAGCCATCATCGAACGCATCCCGGTTGAGGTCGTGAAAAAGACCGCGCAGATGCAGAGCCTCCTCGCGCGGGGCAAGGCGTCTGAATTGATCTCGCAATTCGCCAATGAAGATTTGGCTCGATGGCCCTTCTGGAAACGCGGCGACGGTTACCACTTGCGCGGGCGAGCCTGGTACAGCACTAAAGATGGAACCAAAGCCGAAGCCGACCTGACCAAAGCACTACCGTGGGTCAGCGAGCCTCGTAGCCGCGATTCGCTGTTACTGACGCTCGCCCTGAACCGCGAACGCAACCTCGGAGACGACGACAGTGCATTGGAAGCATTCAACGCCATCGTCGCTGGCCGTGAACGCATCGGTGGGGCGGATGAATATGGAGCCTTGCAGGGCATTGCGCGAATCCAGACCCGACGCGGCAAATATGACGAGGCCCTGCGCACACTGAACCGAGCCAACCCCGACAAGCTACAGGGGACGTGGCGGGAAAACATTCTCAAATCGATCGAAGCGGTAAACAGGGCGAAACGCGAAGGCGCGAAATAGCCCACTCGCTGCTACTTCGTTCCGGTAGGAATCCGGAATGCTGTTTCGCAGTCGCTCATGACTCACAACGAACCACGCTTTAACCACAAGATTGAAAACGATGCCTCATCGCCGTTGCTTCATTGACCTGATGTTGTGTTTCCTGCTGGCGGGGCTGAGCGGGGTTATTGCCACGGACAGGCTCAGTGCTGCTGACCGACCCAATATCGTGTTGATCTTCGCTGACGACCTCGGCTGGCAGGAAACCGGGTTCACCGGATCGGACTACTGCGAGACGCCGAGTCTTGACCGTCTGGCAGGTGAAGGCATGGTATTTCGCAACGCGTACGCCTCGGCGGGGAATTGTCAGCCCAGCCGTGCCTGCATGCTTTCCGGTCAATACACGGCGCGACATGGCGTCTATGCCGTTGGTAGCACTAAACGCGGCCCCGTCGAGCTGATGCGAATGCTTCCCATTCCCAACCGCGGCAACCTACCACTCGAAACCGTGACGATGGGCGAGTCGCTAAAAGCGGCCGGCTATGCCACCGGCTTCTTTGGGAAGTGCCACATGAAGGACTCAGACAAGGGAAAGTCAGAGCACGCGGGATTCGATGTGGTGAAGGTTTCGCAGCACGGACTCAACAGCAAAGACCCGGCGGACCCGAAAGCCATTTTCTCCATCACTGAGGCCGCCTGCAACTTCATCGAGTCGAACAAGGATCGCCCCTTCCTGGCCTACCTGCCGCACTATGCCGTTCACTCGGCCCTGCAGGGACGGGCGGAGACTCTGGCTCATTTTCAAGAGAAACCGAAGGGACAACTGGGGCACGGCAACCAACTTCTGGGTGCCTGTCTGGCAGATCTGGATACGGGTATCGGGATGGTCCTGGACAAACTGAAGGCCCTGCGGCTGGAAAAGAACACACTGGTGGTCTTCACCTCGGACAATGGTGGCACTCACGTTCTGCAGGAACCGCTTCGCGGCAAGAAGGGTTGCTACTACGAGGGTGGCGTTCGCGTGCCGATGATCGTCCGCTGGCCGGGCGTCGTGGAGTCGGGTTCAACCTGCGATGTGCCCGTCCTGAACATCGACTTCTATCCCAC
>JABMPE010000436.1 GCA_013203845.1 Rhodopirellula sp.
AGGCCTCCAAACTTGCTGATCTTAATGTTGACTACGTCGGCAGCTCGGTCGGCGTGCAGTCTTAACAGAGCGTCCATTCCGTCGATCACTTCGTCCATCACGAACGGGTGATCGGTTCGTTCGCGAATCGACAGACACTCTTCGTAACTCACACAAGGTTGTTCGATGTAGACGTCGACATTTTTGACGCCTCGCACCACGCGAGCGGCTTCGTGCATCAACCAGCCGGTATTGGCGTCAGCAATCAACTTGTCGCCGGGCTGCAGAACTTCCGCCACCGCGTGAATTCGAGCGATATCCTCGTCGGGATTGCCGCCAACCTTGAGTTGGAATCGCCGGTAACCTTCTTCTCGATACGCAGCGACATTCTGCGCCATCACTTCGGGAGGCTGCTGCGAAATCGCTCGGTAGAGAACGAAATCGTCTCCCCAGCGACCGCCCAGCAACGTGCAAACCGGGACGCCAGCCATCTGACCGAGAATGTCCCAGCAGGCGATATCGATGCCCGACTTGACGTACGGGTGCCCCTTCATCGCCTTGTCCATCAGCTGATTCAGCTTGCCGAGTTCCGTCGCGTCTTCGCCGATCAAATGCGGAGCCAGTTCGGCAATTCCGGCTCGAACGCCAGCCGCGTAGGCGGGCAGGTAGAACGGCCCCAGCGGACAGACTTCGCCATGCCCAACGATGCCCTCGTCGGTTTCAACCCGCACGATCGTGCTGTCAAAGACGTCGACCGATTTGCCACCGGACCATTTGTAGCTGCCTTCGTGCAACGGGAGTTCGATTCGGTAGGCAGCGATGCGTGTAATCTTCATGGATTGCCGGCGTCCTGCTTCAACGACGATGAGTGACTGGCAGAAGATGTCTGCCGAGGTCGCATTCTGTCGCGTTTAGAAGCTGGCGCGAAGGGGCTGACGCATCGTGCAGCTCAAAACGGCACAGGCAGCAGCAGCGCGTGATGCTCGAAGAGAATTCGCTTGCCGTGTTCGCCGATCAGCGGCGTGAAGAACAGCAGGAAGACGTACAGCGCCAGCAGCGGCACGGTCAGCGTACGACTCAACCAGCGCCAGCCAAACCACGCCTCCGTTTCGCGATGCGTCGCTCGGTAAACGACCCAGCCGGTCAGCACTCGAGCGGGGTAGATCGTCACGATAAAGATAATCGTCACCAGCCACATGGCATCGCTGGGGAGCAGGTAAACCTTGGGCAGGTAAAGCGGCAAAGCCATCACAAAGACGGTGGCCGTCGCCAGGAACCAAGCCAGCGGAGTTCTGCGGTAAAGCTGCCGGATGGCACGACGGTCGAACATGTCTCGCCACTGACCTGTCATCGCAAACCGAGCCTGCAGAAACGGCAACCAGCTGAAGACAACAACGAGGCCGACACCGCCGACGATCGAGAGGAAAATCGTTCCACCACTGTCAGGTCTCGCCAGAGCAAATAGAGCGGTAGGAATCACCAGCCAGATCATGGCTCCTGCGAAACCACGAACGCCCAGCCAGAAGTGGTGCCGCAGTCTCAATCGCAAAAGAATGTCCTGCACACCAGCTGTCGCATGTGCCATGTAATCACCAGAACGCCAGCGTTTCATCAGCCAGCGGATGTTCTTGATCGGTCGAAAGAAACAACCCAGACTGCCGCCGCGAGCCAGCGCCAGACAAAGATGAGTCGCGACCAGAGCAGCGGCGATGGGGGCAAACACGGTCAGGAATCTTTCGGCGTTTCCGCCGGGATCCAGAAAGGCGACATCGCCGCGCATGGTCGCGATTAACCGCAGCGGAATAACCCACAGCCAGATGCCCAGCACAATCGCTCCAAAACGCGGAGCCACATCCAGCAGCAGAAACGCGTTACGCAGCTTGCCGGTGCGAGCGACTCGACCTTCGACTTCGAGCAGGTATCCCAGCGCCAGAAAATTCACGACGGGAATCGCCGCGATGACCGCCAGCATCAGAATCAGACTGACGATTCCGAAGCCAGCTCTCACAAACCAGAAGAAGGCTCGAATCGGGTGTTTGAGAATCGGCGGTCGAGGTGGCAGCCGATACGACGTCACATCGACGCCGTCGCGTTCGGCGATGAGGTCAGGCGTGGCCTCGGCGAATAGAACATCGTCGCCATCAGCGTTGGCATCGCGCAGCGGCTCGGAATCGGCAGGTGAGGCAGTCTGCAACATTTCGGATTGTGTCACGACACTTCGCTCCCGACGGGCACTGAACCAGAGTGTCGCGCTGCAAACGCGAGTCACTCCAGCGAAACAGTGTACCCGGATCGGGAGAACGAGGTTTCAAACGAGTTCTGATTTCGGCATGTCATTCAGCGAGTTTCAGAACAAGACAGGCCGCTGTGCCGCAGAAGAGCGGTTGGATCGGGTTCTCGACCGCGGAACTCACGGAAAATTTCCATTGGATGCCGACTCCCGCCAAGCGACAGAACGGTGTCGCGGAACCGTCGCCCGACACTCGCTACCGCTTGTTCGTCGTCGAGCCCCGCCTCTTCAAACGCGCTGAAAGCATCCGCGCTCAGAACTTCCGCCCACTTGTAGCTGTAATATCCAGCGGCATAACCGCCGGCAAAGATGTGCGAGAACGAGCAGAGCATGCGGTCTTCTTCGAGCATCGGCAGGACGGACGTTTTCTCGACAACTTTTCGCTGCACGTCGAACACGGTCTCGCCCGCAGCATCGCCTTCCTGTGGCGGCTTGAAACCACTGTGCAACAGCATGTCCGTCATGCCGAACGTCAGCTGGCGCAGTGTGGTTGAGCCAGCACGGAACGTTCGCGACGCCTTCAACTTTTCGAAAAGATCGCCTGGCAACGGCTCTCCCGTTTTGTAGTGGCCGGAAATGCTGGCGACGGTCGGCCAGTGATAGCACCAGTTTTCCATGAACTGGCTGGGCAGTTCGACAGCATCCCACTCCACGCCGCTGATGCCGGCAGCGTCGGCTTCGTCAATCGTCGTCAGCATGTGCTGCAGACCGTGACCGAACTCGTGGAAGAGCGTTTCAACTTCACGAAACGTCATCAGCGATGGCTTGTCGCCAACGGGCGGCGTGCTGTTGCAGACGAGGTGGGCGACGGGAAGTTGTACGTGCCCATCGATAAATTTTCGTCCAAGGCAATCGTCCATCCACGCGCCGCCGCGTTTGTTTTCGGGGCGTGAATAGGGATCGAGATAGAACGCGGCAATGCTGGAACCATCGCTGTCGAGCACCTCGAAGTAACGCACGTCTGCGTGCCAGACCGGAGCGTCTTTCGACTGTCGGACTTTGATTCCAAAAATTCGTTCGACCAGGTCGAACATTCCCGACAATGCTTTCTCCAGTGGAAAGTACGGACGCAGTTCCTCGTCGGTGTAGTTGAACTTCTTTTCGCGCAGGCGTTCGGCCCAGAATCCAACGTCCCAATGCTTCAACTCGTCCGTGACTCCTTCTGAACTGGCCAGTTCGCGAATCTCTTCGATGTCGGCGACGGCGGCGTCCCAGGATGCCGACCGCAGCGTTTCGAACATTTCCTCGATCGCCTCGGCACTCGGAGCCATCTTTGTTGCCAGACTCATCTCCGCGTAATTTCTGAACCCGAGCAGCTCGGCCTTTTCCTGACGCAGTTCCAGGATGCGGTTGATGTTCTGCCCGTTGTCGAAGTCGCCTGCCGAGGCACGTGTCATGAACGCTCGATAAAGTTTTTCACGAAGATCGCTGCGGCGGCAATGCTGCATGAACGGCAGGAAACTCGGCCCGTCAAGCGTGAATCGCCACGGACCTGACGACGGAGTTGCCTCGTCTAACGATTCAGGATCGTCACCGGTTTCTGCGACACACTCTGACTGCTTCTGATTAAACGACTGTGCGGCCATCGCCAGCGCACTTTCCGGCAAACCGTCGACGTCTGCTTTGTCAGTGAGAACCAGCTCAAACAGTTTCGTCGCATCCAGAACGTTGTTTGAGAATGTCGTGCTGAGCTGCGACAGCTCCTGAGCGATCTCGTTGAAGCGTTCCTGTTGAGCCCCTTCCAGCGCGATACCAGACAGCTCCGCCGACTGAATCTTCTTTTCGACGATTCGCTGACGAGTCGGGGACAGGTTCTGCCAGTCACTCCCGTTTCGAATCGCGACGCACGCTTCGTAAACTGGTCGGCTTTGCGAAGCTCGTAAGCCAAACTGCACCACGTCGTCGAGCACTGCTTCGTAGGCTTTACGCAGCTCGGGCGAATTCTTCACACCAAACAGATGCGACACCGGTCCCCAGCCATATTCGAATGGACGATCAAGACTCTCCAGTTTCGCAAAACAGCCGTCCCACGTTGGCTCGATCGTTTCTTCGAGCGCCGACAACGCCTGCTCGGCATCGGCCAGCAACTTCTTCACCGCAGGGACAACGTGCTCGGGTTTGATCTGGTCAAACTTCGGCAACCCCTCCATGCAAAGCAGAGGATTATCGGAAAGTTCGATCGTGGTTGTTTCAGGCTGGTCAGTCATGAATGAGCATCCTTTTCTCGTGATATCGTGCGTCCGTGATGTGAAGTAATTGTTGCCGGTTCTCAGCCGCGAAAGACTGCAATACTGGCCGTGTAACCGTGGATGTAGTTTTTGCCGCCGACCGGCCCGAGTTCCCCTTGAGCGAAAAAGCCCGTCAGCGGAACCGTGTTGAGCCGCTGTTGTATCGAACCGGCGTCGTGGTTCGCACCGGGAAACAGCCGAGTGCCACGACCGTTGCAGCTGAACAGCAGTGCGGCTTCCGGCGCCGCTTCTGAACCTTCAACTGACCGGGTCAGCAACGCGTGCAGTTCTTCATGAGCCGTTTGAGCGTCTCGAACGTGAAACCGAACCGTCTGTCCCACTCGCACGCGGTTTCCGATCGCGATGGCTCCAGACTTTTTATCGACACCAACAACGTTCGAAATCAGAAAGTCGCCCAGTTCGAACTTCTCCTGGTACTCGTTCATAACGATGCCCAGGTGTGGCCCCTGTTGCACCAGTTCCTGATCTGTTTCGGAAAGGCCGACGAAGATTTCCTGCAAACTTTCCATCGCCGGTTTGCCACCGAGTTCCTGGACCAGATTATCTTCGGCCTTTGTCACGATGAAGTTCTGGCCGATCGGGCGGCACCCTTGCGAAACAACGGACTCGACCTGCGGTCCTCCCTGGACCATGACGCCAACTGCTCCGAACCCAACGTGCTCGTCGTTCAGAAACAAAGCGTTCTCGCCCGGTCCTCGACCGCCGCTGGCCATTCCGCCAATCAACGGGACACCGGGCAGATCCGCACCAAGTCGCTCGATGATTGGATCGATCGCCGTTGAGAAAGGCTCGCCGAGCAGAAAAACCGCTCGAACATCTTCCTGAGATGATTCGAATTCCGGTGGCCAGCCAGATGAGACGATGCCGTCCGGAGTCCGTTCGAACTCCACGTGAAACGGCAACAGTCTGGCTTTCGGTAGAACCGCCGACCAGAGACTCATCGCTGGTTCGTTTTCGATTTCGAGTTCGCCGCCAGCGACGGATTCGGCGGCGCATCCCAGCAGTACTTTCGATTTCAAACGCTCCTGCACCTGCGCCGCGAGTTCGTGGAACGCCCCGCGATGATGATGCGAAACGAAAATGAACGAGAGGTCTGGCGTCGCGCCGTTGAGTTGCTCCAGAACTTCTGAACAGACGGATCCAATAGCGTCGCTGGTGGGACCCAGTTGCGAAAGACTCGCCGCATAAGGCATGAAAAGGCCGATCGTGTTGATGAGATTCGAAACCGCGCAGTGGCAGTAGCTTGACAGACAGTGACTTCGACCAGCAACCCGATTGCGTGAAACTCGGCCTCGTCAGGCCGCAACTTCAGAATCTGGCCACAGAGTTCACGGATAGCACAGAGAAAATGAAGGTTACTTCTCCGTGATCCCGGTGCAGACCCCGCGAATTCAGAACTGTTGAAAGTCTCGATCATCACCATCCAGAAGTGCCGTCAGGTCCATCAGGCTTCGACATTGCCGACATGCTGGTGATCGCGGATGTGGTTTTCGCAGTAGCACGGAGCACCTTCGCACTTGCTGCAGTATCGAAATTCAATCGTCGGATCCGACTTGTTCGTGACGCCGCAAACAACGCATTCGTGTTTGGGCTTCTTTGCATCGGCGGCAACCCGAGCTTCCTGCTGAATCCGCCGACCTTTTGATCGAACTCGTTGAATAATTTCCTGACCGAAGAACAGGAGAAAGTTCGCGATCCCCGCGAGGACGATCAGCCGAGTTGCCATGTCTCCAACCAGCAGGGCGTAGATCAGTCCGATCCAAGTCAATAGAGCCAGCCAGCGAACTTTCACCGGCAGAATAAACATTATGTAGAAAACGTAATCGGGATAGAGCCACGCAAATGCCAGAAAGACAGACGTTTCGATGAAGACACTCGTTGCTGGCAGATCGGGATAGACGAATGCCACAGCAACGGTCGCAACGTATCCACTCAGAAGAAAAATGTTATAACGCGCCGCGCCCCAAGTCTGCTCCAGGGCCGAACCCAGCATGCGGAAAACCATCATCAGGATAAAAAAGAAAATCGGATTCGTCCTGGGTGGCACGAAGCAGAAACTGCCCAGCCGCCAGACCTCGCCTTCCATCACCAGGCGGGGAACCAGAATCATCCGTTCCAGTAGCTCCGGATTCGACTGGCTGAGAATATAAGCCAGCACCTGCCCGATGATGATGATCATGGTCAAATTCGGGATGGCGTAGCGTCGGAATCTCCGTTCCAGACGGTCCAGCAGTCGCATGGTCGGGCCTTACTCTCAAACAGTTAGTCGACGGTCAACAGTCGCAGTTCTTTGGGCAGTGGAAAGCTGACGTGCTCTTCCCGGACGACGACACTCTCCACTTCTGCTCCAAACCGCTCGACCAGACGGTCAACGCACTCCTGCACGACGACTTCCGGAGCACTGGCACCGGCGGAAATCAGAACCGTGTCTTCCGCAGACAATGCGTCGTCGGGCAGTTCATGGATTTCGTCAATCAGGAACGCCTTCGCACCATGCGACGCTCCGAGTTCCATCAGTCGGCGGCTGTTCGAACTGTTCTGGCTGCCCAGCACAATCACGGCATCAACGTTCGACGCCAGCGTGTCGATCGCTTCCTGCCGGTTGGTCGTGGCGTAGCAGATGTCGTCTTTCGGCGGGCAATGGATCTGCGGGAACCGTGCGCGAAGCCGGGCGATGATGGCTTCCGCTTCCGACACACTCAGCGTTGTCTGGGTCAGGTATGCGATCTTTGAATCATCACTGAACGGCAACTCGTCGACGCCTTCGGGAGACTCAACCAGTGAGATACTTTCGGGAGCTTCACCCATTGTGCCGATGACTTCGTCATGCCCTTCGTGACCGATCAGTACGATGTTGTATCCCTCTTTCGCGTACTTGATCGCTTCCAGGTGTACTTTCGTGACAAGCGGACAGGTGGCATCAATCGTGTGCAGCCTGCGATCTCGCGACTGCTGCCGGATTTCCGGCGACACGCCATGAGCGCTGTATAGCAGAATGGACTCTTCCGGCACCTCTTCAATCGAGTCAACAAAGGTCACGCCCTGCCGCGTAAATCGATCGACAACGTACCGGTTATGGACGATCTCATGGTAGACGTAGACGTTCGTGCCGAAACGACGAATGGCCTCGTCGAGACACTCAATCGCCATGTTGACGCCAGCACAGAATCCGCGTGGATTGGCAAGTATAATTTTCATAATCGTGCCGCCTTATTCTGTGGGCTCAACTTCCTGAGAACTGTTCGGCTTGATTCGAGTCGCGAAGAAGCCCAGCTTTCGGTCGGCCATGATCATGATGCCGGCCATCGCCGATTTGTCTTTGGTCCACAGAAACGCGTCAATTGACTGCGAGGCGTTGGCCAGTTCGATGCTCAACTTGGCATTGTGGGGCAGAGCGGCGATCTTGCCCGAAATCTCGTAGACGCTTTTTGTCTCGTCAGAAATAAACCGGCCAAAGATTCGACGTTCTTCCACGTCGAGTTCCCAGACGCCTTCCCACCGGCCATCGATCCTGACTTTCCACGACCCGGCGAAGTCCGAGGGCAGCACGCCAGTGTGCGACGTCGGATCCGGGCGTTCGGTGGGATCGGGTTCGGGAATGGCCGGACCGTCGAGGACGAAGAATTCTGCTTTTTCTGCCGGCTTCAGGACTCCTTCCTCAACGCAGAGAATGTCTTCGCCCTGCCCTTGCGGGACAACCTGGCCGATGTCGAAATTAAAACCGAAGCCGGGGAACAGCATGATGTCCTTACCGGTCGCCGTCGTCAGTGTCTGCCGATCGCCTCGATAGTTCACAAAACGTTCGATCAACACGACCGGTACGCGATTACCGTCCGTACCTTTGCGAAATCCCCAGGTGACCAGAGCCTTCGTCCAGTTGTCTTCATCCGTATGAACGACGATGCACGGCGAGCCAATTCCACGCCCGATCGACTTCAGAGAAAGCGAGTCCCGCATGGCCAGCGACGTCTGCGGTTTCGCATCCGCAGTCGCTCGCTTCAGCCAGTAGGCTGTGTGGTCGTCAAAAACATCGGCAGACACTGGTGACGCCGCCACACAGGCGATCGATATCAGGATCGCGGCGATAAAAACTCGACGACCGTCTGTCATCGAAGTCGGCAAATGTTGAACAGCGGGCTGGTCGTGCATGAGACGTTTCCCTGAAATCAGAAAAGTGCAACACGAATGCTAACAAACGATGTTCAGCTTCACGACGGCATCGAACCTGAAGTCTGGACCGCGAGCCTTCGCCGTATCGAACACAGCCTCGCGGGAAAGCGTTCGCAGATTCTTCGTTGCCGCCGGGCGAATTCCTGCACCGGTGACGGTAATCGGTCGATCGTTTTAAGCGGCGCTGTCGGAGACTGCGGCCAGACACTGCGGAAAACAGCCAGATTGCTGCAGGGAAAATCGCCATATTGACACATTTTCCAGACTGGTCGTAGATTTCCGCACCAATTCATCACCCTGTCGCGAATGGAGTCGCTGATGGCCGGGTTTATTCCGTCATCCTCTGCCACATCTGAACCTGTCCCGTTTATCGATCTGAAAGCTCAGTTTCAGACGATCCGCTCCGAGATTAACGCGGCGGTTGAGCAGGTTTTCGAAAATCAGGCCTTCATCCTTGGCGATGAAGTCGCCGAGCTGGAGTTCGAAATCGCCGAGTATTGCGACTCGCGGGAAGCCATCGGTTGCGCGTCCGGGTCGGACGCTCTGCTGCTGTCGCTGCTCGGAATGGATATCGGTCCGGGCGACGAAGTCATTACCTCGCCGTTCACTTTCTTCGCAACGGCCGGAGCGATCTGCCGAACCGGGGCAACGCCCGTTTTTGTCGACATCCTGCCGGACACTTACAACATCGATCCGACAGCAATCGAAGCGGCGATCACTCCCAAAACACGCGCGATCATGCCCGTGCACATCTTTGGGCAATGCGCCGACATGGACCCAATCTGGAGAATCGCCTTCAAAAACAACCTCTTCGTCTTTGAAGACGCCTGCCAGGCCATCGGTGCCAGCTACAACGGTCGCCGAGCGGGTGTTCTAGGCAGAACAGGCAGCTTCAGCTTCTTCCCGACAAAGAACCTGGGGGCGGCTGGCGACGGTGGAATCATCACGACCGACGATCCGATCCTCGCAGGGAAAATACGCAGACTGCGAGTCCACGGTGATCTCGGCGGATACACCCACCAGGAAATCGGTTTCAACAGCCGGCTGGACGCACTCCAGGCGGCTGTTCTGCGCGTCAAGCTGCGACATCTTGAAAAGTGGACGGCTGGGCGTATCGCCAACGCCGCTCGTTACGCAGCGTTGTGCGAGGCGCAGCAGCTGACCGACCAGTTTGACCTGCCTGTCGCAAAATCCGACCGTCGACACGTTTACAACCAGTACACATTGAGAATCGGCGAAGGCCGCCGCGATGAAGTGCTGAACTCACTCCGTGAGCAGCAGATCGGAGCGGCCATCTACTACCCGACGCCGCTGCATCTCCAGGAATGTTTCGCGGGCCTGGGTTACAAACCGGGCCAGCTTCCCGAAGCCGAACGGGCGTCCGCCGAAGTCCTGTCGCTGCCGATTTTTGCCGAACTGACCGAAGCTCAGCAGGACCGAGTCGTCGAAGGACTGGCCGCAGCCCTCAGCGCCGGCAACCCGGCTACCGTGGCCTACCCTTTTGGAATGCCTGATTCGAAAGCGGCATAGCAGAACCTGATCGAAACGGAAATTTTGATTTCCGACAAAGCGAAAACTTCATCGGGCGTTGTTGCCACTCCTGGCGACGACGCCCGTTATTTATTTCTGGCTGGTTTATCTGCGGGTCTTATCTACCGGGGGTGGACCGTCTCTGAAAGTGTCTTCGATCTCAAAAGTTCGTTTTACTTTTTTGGCGAAGCGGGATCGGGCTGGTCCGGAATTTCCACGCGACGGATCTTCATGCCGAGGTTCTTGACCAGAAATGACCACTCGTCGGTGTATTCTTCGATGATCTTGGCCGTGGGTTTACCGGCTCCATGGCCCGCTTTGGTTTCGATACGGATCAGCACGGGAGCCGAGCCGGCCTGCGATGCTTGAAGCTGAGCGGCAAATTTGAAACTGTGTCCCGGCACAACCCGGTCGTCGGTATCGGCCGTGGTGACGAGCGTTGCCGGGTAGCTGACTCCGTCTTTGATGTTGTGGTACGGCGAGTACGCCAGCAGGGCTTTGAACTCGTCTTCGTTATCTGACGAGCCGTAATCATCGACCCAGAACCGTCCGGCGGTGAACTTGTGAAACCGCAGCATGTCCATCACGCCGACGGCAGGCAGACAGGCTCCGAACAGATCGGGACGTTGCGTCAAACACGCTCCGACGAGCAGGCCGCCGTTGCTGCCGCCCTGGATGGCGAGCTTCTTCTTTGAGGTGTAGCCGTTATCGATCAACCACTCGCCCGCGGCGATGAAGTCATCAAAGACGTTCTGCTTCTGAAGCTTCGTGCCGGCGCGGTGCCATGTCTCACCGTACTCGCCGCCGCCTCGCAGGTTGGCGACCGCGAACACGCCGCCGAGTTCCATCCACCCGAGCCGCGTGATGGAAAACCGTGGCGGTAGCGGAATGTTGAAACCGCCGTACCCGTACAGCAGTGTTGGGTTGCTTCCATCGAGTTTGATGCCTTTGCGATAGACGATAAACATCGGCACCTTTGTGCCATCTTTACTCTCGTAAAAGACCTGCTTCGTTTCGTAGTCGTCCGGGTTGAACTTCACGTTCGCCTGACGGAACGGTTCGCTCTTCCCGGTGATGATGTCGTACCGGTAAATACTCGGCGGCGTCGCGAAGCTGTCGAACGTGTAAAACGTTTCGGTGTCGTTGCGTTTGCCGCTGAAACCGGATGCAGACCCGATGCCGGGAAACTCGACTTCGCGAATGAATTCGCCGCGCAGCGAGTGGATGTTGACCTGCGTCTTTGCGTCTTTGAGGTAGCTTGCGACGAACGTGTTTCCGACCAGCCCGACGCCGCGCAGTGTCTCTTTCGTCTGAGGGATGATTTCTTTCCAGTTCTCTTTTTCCGGCTTGCGGGTATCGATGGCGATGAGCCTGCGCAGTGGCGCGTCCAGGTCCGTCTTGAAGAAGAACACCGGACCATCGTTGCCAACGAAGGTGTATTCATTGTCGAAGGTTTTGATCAGTTCGACTGGCAGGCCGTACGGTTCTTCGAGGTCGCGA
Organism: Rhodopirellula sp.; assembly: GCA_013203845.1. Classification (GTDB taxonomy): domain Bacteria; phylum Planctomycetota; class Planctomycetia; order Planctomycetales; family Planctomycetaceae; genus JABMPE01. The sequence continues at coordinate 11,719 of JABMPE010000436.1, forward strand.
TAGACGATGCGGTACTTGTCGTCGGTGCCCTTCCAGACGGTCATGACAAGGTAGCGACCGTCCTCCGTGACGTCGCAGCCGTAGCCCCACGACGGTTCCTCGGGATATTCGTAAACCAGCACGTCGCGATCCTGCGACGATCCCACGCGGTGGTAGTACACCTTCATGTTGAGATTCAGCGCCTGGAACTCGGCATCGGCACTGGGTTCGGGGTAACGGGCGTAGAAGAAGCCGTTGCCGTCTTTGCTCCAGACGGGCGAGTTGAACTTGATCCAGTTCAGCTCGTCGTCGAGCACTCGACCGCTGTCGATTTCACGAATTTTCCATTTCCGCCAGTCGGAGCCGGCATCCTGAACACCGTAGGCGACGTAGCGACCGTCATCGCTGAAGGCGGTTCCCGACAGAGCGACCGTGCCGTCAGCGGACCACGTATTCGGATCCATGAGGACGCGCGGTTCGCTGTCGAGTGAATCCTGCACGTAGAGCACGTACTGATTCTGCAGCCCCGAGTTGTAGTAATAGTAGTACCGCCCGCCAGCTTTGAACGGAGAATTGAATTTCTCGTAGTTCCACAGCTTCGTCAGCAGCTTGTTGATGTAGGGCCGCTCGGGAATCTGTTCGAGATACCCGAACGTCACCTCGTTCTGAGTCTTCACCCAATAGGCGACGTCTTTGGACTCGCGAACGTCGTCTTCGAGCCAGCGATAAGGGTCAGCGACCTTCACTCCGTGATAAACGTCGACATGGTCCACGCGTTCGCTCTCCGGATACTTCATGACGTTTGGGGGATTGATGGGTGGCTCGGCAGTTTCAGCAGCGCGAGGTTCAGCGGCAACGGCCACCCCGACCAGCACCGCAAACATCATCAACGTGGCGGGTTGTCGCACAGTTTTCCTCCGTGGATCGACCATTCGCATGGCTTGTGTGTGCAGTGAATTCTCAAGAGCGCGGCGATTGAGCGTTGCTGGTCCGTTCGCTGACAAAAGTCTGTAAGGGGTGGCTGGCGGTCAAGCCCTGGCGAGCCCCCAGTTCGAAAACACTGGGGAATCGCTGGAAGCTCGACCGCCAGCCACCCGATTGTTTCGGTCTGTGAATCCAGCGGGCAGACGTTCAACCACGCGTTCGGTGACAGGCCGCGAGAATAACGCAACCCGATTCCCCTCCACCAGAGAGCCGGCAATCCTCGCTCGCTCGTCGAGTCGGTGTGGAACGCGATTGTGGCGCCGGCAGGTTTTTGCGAGCACTTTCAACCAGCTCCCTGGGACACAATGCCTGACTGGCACTCAGCTCGTTGCAAACTGGGGATTCAAACAGCGGGATTGCGCCACGCAGGGCGATCTGTGGTGGTGCCGGCGACCTGGTAGCCATCGCAGAATTCGAACGATCGAAGCAGAAGTGGCCGGCGAAGTTTCTGGATCCGACCAACGGTATCCCGTCATCTGATCGGTTAAATCAGGTGCTGGCCGCGGCAATTCGATCGTCCGAATTCGAGAAGTGTCTGCTGAGCTGGATCTCGGCCTGGCATGAAATGACGCAGGGCAGATTGTGACAATCGCCCTGCGTACTGCGGAAATATGCCCTGCCGTCTCGTCAGTATTCTGCCGTCTCGCGGAACTGGCGCAGTGGCTGATCGAACTGCGATCACGAGGCTTGATGGCTGGCTTCTGCTCCTACGCGGCCAACCACTTTTCGACGGCGTTAGAAATCGATCTGAGCCCGCAGCGCGAAGATATCGGCATTGCTGTTGCCCAGCGTCGGGTCATCCAGGTAAGCGTGAATATAGTTGAGCTGGAACTTCGTGTGAGCGTTGACGTACCAGTTCATGCCGAAGGTAATGTCGTTGAGTCGTCGTCCGGGGCCAGGAAAGCCAGTGCCGTTGAAATCCACGAATGACCAGCGGGCATCCAGTTCCCACGCACCGATTCCGCCATTGCCGAAGCTGGCGTCCTGGTGAGGAATGACTCGACCAAACACGCCGTCCTTCTTTTTGTAGGGCAGCTTTTCACCGGTCAACAGATAGCGGAGCTGAGCGTATCCGCCTGGAAGTGTGTTCCGCTGACCGCCGTTCTGCTCAATGACCATCCAGCGGAACTCAGATTGCAGGTAAAGATTCCCGTAAGCCGCGGCGGCCTCCACACCCATCAGATTGATGTTGGTGACGTTGGACAGCGTTCCGGTTGAGACAAAGGCGGGCACTCCCACAAAGCTGGCGGGAAACACTCCGCCGGAAGTCTGTCCGACCTGGATTTCAGGCTGGCTGGCGAATTGCACTTTATTGGTCGCTGGATTGAGATAGGAGTAGTCAAATCCGACATGGAAAAGCTGATCGCCTTCATTTTCGTAGTAAGGCAACCAGGTCGTTCGACCAACGAAGCTGTATCCGCCTGCGTTGCCGGTATTGTTTCCAAAATTATCGCTGGGATAACGGACGACGGAGCCGGCCCAGGTGGCACGTTCATCGTCGGAATGGTTGTAGAATCCAATACCTGTCTGCCGGAAGGGAGCCATAGAAAACGGCAGTGCTCGTTCCAGGAAAGGCAATTCACGAACACTGGTCAGTTCTGCCATCCCGAATGGTTGCCGCCAGCGACCGATTCGAACGTTGCCAAAGACTGGCACTTTCGCGAAGTTCATCCACACATCAACGAACCGTGGCTGACTTGCGGCGAAGTCGAATTCGATGATGTAGCTGACGTTCTCGGCGACGTTGCCTTTGGCCGCGAGACGAGCACGTCGGAACTCTGATCCGTCCTGCAAAGGTCCACCCAGCGTGGCAACATTTCTGGAATCCTGATGGTACCAGGCATTGTCCAGGTGAAAGAATCCGGTCACACCAACAGTCGGATACGTCGGCGGACATCCGCTGGCCTGTAGCAGGTTGTTGGTGTTGAAGTTCGACGGAAAGTAGCCCGCCTGCTGAATTCCTGACGAGTCGATGCTCGCCGTCTCGCGATTGTCGTCATTCCAGTTCGAGGTCTCACGCGCCAAGTCAAAGTTCACAGCATCGGCGGAGCCTGCTGGCCGACCGTTGATTGCCTGCATTTCTGTTTCGAGTTCATCCAGTCGCCTCAGAATGACTCCAATGTCATCGTGAATTCCATTCACGGCAGGTGTTCCGGCGGAACGCTGATCCAATGGCAACGGCGTTGCTGCACCGGCCGGTAGCACATTCAGCAGACCGCAATAAACGAGGGCACTCGTGAGTCCGTACTTCCAGACCATACGCAGATTCATTTTCAGTTCTCCTGACCGTCACAGCTCTGATATCCGGAAGAAACGCTACAAAAGCGTCAGTTCTCCGATCCAATACCATCGTTTGGATGACTTCCGGCTATTTCATCGGAGCAATCGTTGCAGCAGGACATTCCAATCGGCGTACCAGGCTTTGCACGACGGCGATGTGGCGTTTGAGCGTCGTTGAACTGGACTTTTCCGCGACGAACGCATCGGCAGATAAATGGAGTTATGGCAGCTTGTTGTCCTGTTTGGACACAAGCCTTGCGAACAGCAAGTGCAGCCAAATGTGAAGCTGGGCGAAGGCCGCGAACTCTGTCGAATGTAGTGCGGCTCCTGGGAATTTCGAGATGTTCCGAACCATTCTGGAGGACAGGCTCATGTTGACGGCCCGGTTCGGCGAGATTCTGCAGGCCCTTGCATTGATTTGCAGACCAACCGTGAAATTCCGTTTGCACAAACCGGTCTGATCCACTTGCCGAGCCACGGCCTGGAATCGCGTGCGGCATGCACGCAAAGCGAACTGCGGAATCGTCGCAGCTCGACGCAGATTTTTTGGTGCAGAAATGGGTAGCCCACGGAGCTCGCAGCCCCAAGCACATCCCCACTGTGTCACCGCTTTACTCTTTTTTCGCCCCGATGCTTACTTGGCGGAGTCGAGCCAGGGTAAGGGTTCGCC
>JABMPE010000437.1 GCA_013203845.1 Rhodopirellula sp.
CCCGTCTTGAAACTGCGTGAGGGCGTCGTCGGTGCGACCGAGCTTCAGGAACACGTCGCCGAGTCGATCGAACGAGACCGACAGATCGCGCTGCTTCTGGGCGTCGCTGGGATCGGCGGCGGCGAGTTGCCGGGCGATTTCGTGGGCGCGGAGGAGGAGACGCTCGGCTGTCAGCACGGCGGATTTCGTACTTGGATCGGCGGCGACCGCGTTCGGTGCAGCCTCGCCCGCCAGGCTCTCCTCAGGCGGAGCGGAAGGGCCACTCTGGCCGAGTTGCAGAATCGTGTCGGCCAGATCGATCAATGCCGCCATCGTGTTGCGGTCGACGGCCGATCGGGCGGCGAACTGCGTCGAGACCTTGTCCAACTGCGGCAGCACGCTGGCGAGCAGCCGGTTCCGCACGCTCGCGCCGCCAGGCACGTTTTTCAGACTGCGCTGGATGTCGAAGATCACGGCGTTGAGCGTACTCAGCGCGAGTTCGCTTTGTTCGCGAGCCACGATCGCGTTGGTCTCGGCGAGCTGCTGCGCGACGGTCGCGGCATCCCGCTGTTGCGTGGCTTCCTCAGCGTTGCGAGCGGCTTCAGCGGCGTTCGACTTCGCCAGTACCTCACCCGCGATGGCTCGCTGCTCGTTGGCCTTTGCCAGCTCTTCACCAGCGATCGCGCGCTGTTCGTTGTCTTCCGCCAGCGTGCGCGCCGCGGCTTCGCGTGTCAGCGAGTCGCTGAGCGACGCGTTCGCGCTGGCCAACTGCTCGTTCTTACCGGCCAGGACGCTGGAAAATCCGCCCAGCCCCAGCACGGTCAGCAGGATGCTGGCGGCGGTGGCGCTGACCAGAGCAGGATGCCGGCGCATCCACCGTCGAGATCGCGCCAGCAGCGGTTCGCGAAACGCGCTGACCGGTTCGTCCGCCAGCCACGCTTCCAGGTCTTCGGCCAGTTGTTTGGCGGTTGCGTATCGGTCCTGCGGACGCCTGGCCATGGCCTTCTGACAGACCGCCTGCAACGCGAGCGGGGCGTTTGGGTTGAGGGTGCGGGGCAGCGGGATTTCGCCGTTGATGACCCGCTTCAGGAGGTCCGGAATCTTCAGGCCCTTCAGCGGTGCCTGTCCGGTCAGGATTTCATACAGCGTGGCTCCCAGGCTGTAGATGTCGCAGGACGGGCCGAGGAGGTCGAGCTTGCCTTCGGCCTGCTCGGGGCTCATGTAAGCCGGTGTGCCCAGCGTGTTGCCCATCTGCGTCGGTGCCGACTGGCTGCCAGATGCTGGGACGATCGGCAGGTCACCGTCGGCCGAACGTTCCAGCGGCTCGGCAGCTCCTTGAGCTTTGGCCAGACCCCAATCGACGACGAGCGTCTCGCCGTATCGGCCAAGCATGATGTTGCCGGGCTTCAAATCACGATGCAGCACCTTTCGACTGTGGGCGTAGCCAATCGCGTTGCAGACATCGATCAGCCGATTGATCAGATCACGGAACGCTCGGTTGCTGTTGTACGGAAGATTTTCCGGCGTCGTCGGTGCGGCATGATGAAACTCCCGGACCGCGTCATGCAGGCTCTGCCCTCGAATAAAACGCATGGCGTAGAAAGGCCGACCGTCCGGAAAGTGCCCCAGCCCGTAGACAGGCACAATGCCTGGGTGTTCCAGTCCGCCGGTTACTTCCGCCTCGACCACGAATCTTGCTTGAGCGTCCTTGCGGCGGGCATACTCGAATTTGATCTCTTTGAACGCGACTTCGCGGTTCAGTTCCTGATCGAGCGCCACATGCACGCGGCCCAGACCACCTTCCGCATGAGGGCGAAGAATACGAAATCGCAGCTTCGGCTCATCGAACTGGTCGAGCGTTCCAGGAATGAGCGTCTCCTGAAACTTCGCGTCGGGCGAGTCGCCTGCTGATGAATCATCCGTTGAGCTGCCGTCACCAACGGGACTGACCCGTTGCGCGTCCACATGTCCGTCCGCCAGAACCGGCACTTCTCCGTGCGTGGCGGGCCCATGCTCGTCATCCGGAGCAGCCACGGAGGATCGAAATCCAACGTCCTGCGGGCGGGACGGTTCGGGCTGAGGCAGCAATGACAGACTGGCCTGCAGATCGCTATCGTCGACATTCACCAGGCTCGCCAGGACGCCACCATCAGAACTGAGTACCGCCAGACTATGTTGAGCATCGCCCCCATGCTGTCGAATGTGTGCATCGACCAGCGATTCCAGTAGTACGCGGTTCTCCAATGTCATTGCGCCGCGTTCGACCAGCAATTCACCCAGCGTTTTCTGCTTATCGAGCAGCCAGGCCTACATGCCTTCAATCAGAGCCTGCCGCGAGATGAAGTCCATCTGCAGCGAGAGAATACCAAACAGAAGATTGCGATCGGATGAGCGGGGCATGGCAGCAAATCCCTGGAGTTATGTCACGAGACGCGAATGACAGAGGAGCTACTCACGTGTCAATAGAGTATGCCTGAGAGATAATTATCCGGCTACACTCATACGTTCTGGAAATGCAATCACATGACAAGTCAGAGTTTCACTGGTTGCGTTGATAGATGCTCCCGCAGGTCTCGATACTGCGGCTCGTGCGATTGTTACTCAAGTTTGAATCGGAGATTATCACGATGCGAACGCTCGTTACTCTTTTGCTGCTTTCCGTTTCTGTGTCGCCGTGTCTCGCGCAGTGGGAGCGAGCGGTCGAGCAGATTCCGAACTTGAAATCGTTGCCCGACATGACGTCGGAGCTTCAGTCTCAGATCGACGACAACGGTGGAACTCTGCTGCTCACCGCCGAGAGTTATCGCATCACCGGTACGCTGGAGTTTGACCTGAAGACTCTTGGGGCAGTGGGAGTCAAATCGATTGGCGGTTCGACGATCATCATGGATGGCGCCGGTCCCGCGATTCGATTCACAGGCACTCACGAGGGCACTGCGTCGCCGACGTCGTTCAAGCCGGCGACCTGGAACGAGCGAATGCCGATCGTGACCGGCATCGAAATTCTGGGGGCGCACCCGGAAGCCGACGGCATCGAACTGCGACAGACCGTGGGAGCGATCGTTAATCGAGTTTCCGTGCGGTGGTGCCGCCACGGGGTTCACCTGGTAAATCGCAACCGCAATGTCGTGATTTCCGATTGCCATCTGTATGAGAATTCCGGCGTCGGAGTCTTCCTCGACGATGTGAACCTGCATCAGATCAACATTTCGAATTCCCACATCTCGTACAACCGAGCAGGCGGAGTCGTTGTCCGAGACGGTAATGTTCGAAATCTGCAGGTCACCGGCTGTGACATCGAAGGCAACATGCCGGCTGACGAGACGCCAACGAAGACGGCAAACATTCTGATCGACGTGAGTGGCTCGGCCGATACGCCAGCGAAGTCGATCGCCGAAATCGCGATCACCGGCTGCACGATCCAGCACTCGGCGAATTATTCAGGTTCGGAAGAAAAGACGCACGCGATCGGCGGCGCCAACATTCGACTGGCCGGCAAGGAAATTTACCCGATTAACTCCGTCACGATTTCCGGCAACGTCATCAGCGACACGACGGCCAATATCGACATCAGCTACTCTCACGACGTCACGATTGGATCGAACACATTTTTCGCGCCGAAGCCTGACAACCTGATTGTCACGAACAGCCAGCGGGTCGTCGTGACGGGGAACACATTCAATCCCAGACAATTCGCACGCCCTGGGACGATCCGTTTCACCGATTGTGCCGACTGTATTCTGGCAAATTCGACGATTCACAAGTTCGCTACGCGAGACGGTGCCGTGATTCTTGATCGATGTTCCGGTTTCATGCTGACCGGGCTCGTGCTGACCGACTGCGATTCCGGCATTGTTCTGGAAAACAGTTCAGACACAACCATCGCCAACTGTCGAGTCAGCCGCACGGCGGAAGGCAGTGCAGACCTTGCCATCGATAAATCAAACCGGAATATCCAGTTGAGCGGAAACGCGTTTTCCGGAAGCACGGCCATCCACGGAAACTCGGTCGAAGTGTACCGCAAGGCAAACTGATTCTCTCGGAGTTACTGTGTGCAGCAGCGTCGTCGTTGTTCCTGGCTCAGACCGGGTTTTCCGACAAAAAGTCCTCACAAGCGGCGCGGGGGCTTTCGCATTACGCAGGAATGGTCGTGCTGGTTTCTCCTGTTTGACGGACGGTTGAATTCTGCTTCTGCCCTTGAGAGCGTTGTGGAAAACGTTCCATTCTCTCAAACCTGTTGGAGCTTTAGACTGAGCTGTGATTTTTGCATCGAGAGACGTTTCAGGAATTCTGCATGACTTCAGAGAGCGACCATAGCATTCACGCCGTCACTGGTCTCAGTCGAAGAACCTTGATCCAGGCAGGGACTTCGAGTCTGGCCGGTGTTGGACTGACATCGATTCTGCGAGGACGCGCTCCGGCCGCTGTTGCCGGGGCTGCGGCGGGAAACGACGCCAAGCAGATTGTGATTGTCTGGTTAACCGGAGCGGCCAGTCATCATGACACGTTCGATATGAAGCCGAATGCTCCGGTCGAAATTCGCGGTGATTTCAATCCTGTTTCGACGTCAGTTCCGGGCATACAGATTTGCGAGCACCTGCCGCATCTGGCTCAGCGAGCGGACAAGTACGCCGTTGTTCGCACGCTGTCGCACAAAGACAACAACCATCTGATGTCGACGCACCATCTTCTGACGGGGCATTTTCAGCCGGGGGCGTTCTTCGACAAGGTGGCGTCGCGTGATGACTGGCCGTGTTACTCGTCGGGCCTGGCGTTTCTGCGCCCGCGAAACGACGGCATTCCCAGTGGCGTAAACCTGCCGACGTTTCTTCTGCAGGGACCGCTGACGTGGCCTGGCCAGCACGCTGGTTTTCTGGGGCCGAAGTTCGATCCCTGGCAGATCAAAGGTGATCCTCAGAAGCCGGACTTCAAAGTTGACAGTCTGACGCTGTCGCCAGGAATTGACGTGTCGCGTCTGGATCGTCGGCAGGCGTTGCTGAACGAGGTCAACGTCCAGCAACGACAACTCGATCGGGCTGCCGAAGCGACTCGACTGACCGACGACCAGCAGCTGGCATTTTCGATTCTGACGTCGAGTCGTCTGGCGCAGGCTTTCGAGCTGAACCGCGAGACCGATTCCGTCCGCGACCGCTTTGGCCGCAACACAACCGGGCAGTCCATGCTGGTGGCACGCCGTTTGATTGAAGTGGGAGTGCCGGTGGTGCAGGTGAACGTCGGCGGAGCGCAGACCTGGGACAATCACGGCAACATTTTCCCGACGTTGAAAGACCGGCTTCTGCCGCCGCTGGACCAGGGAGTCTCAGCGCTGCTGGATGACCTGCACGACAGCGGGCGACTGGACGACACGCTGGTCATGATGCTGGGCGAGTTTGGACGTACGCCCAAAATCAACGCCGGGAAAGGCCGCGATCACTGGGGGCCGTGCTTCTTCGGATTTTTTGCAGGGGCGGGCGTCCGAGGCGGGCAGACGATTGGCCGCTCCGACGACATCGGCGCTTACCCGGTGACGACAGCCTTTTCACCGGAAGATGTCGGTGCGACGGTTTACAGGCTGCTGGGTATTCCGCCGGAAGCGGAAGTCCACGACCGGCTGGGGCGGCCAGCGCGTCTGAACAGTGGCAACGTGATTCAGCCATTGTTCGGCTGATGCCATTTGCCGTTTCGTCAGAGGCACTCTCGCGACGACGGCTCGACTGCATGGCTTAAATATCGAAGTACAGCGCGAACTCGTAAGGGTGAGGACGTTCCCGCACCGCTCGGACTTCGTATTCCGTCTTGTACCAGATCCAGGTGTCGATCACGTCTTCGGTGAACACGTCGCCTCTCAGCAGAAATTCGTGGTCATCACGAAGTGCCTGCAGCGATTCTTCAAGCGACGCTGGCGTTCCGGGGACGTTGTCCAGTTCGGCCGGATCGAGATCATAGATATCTTTGTCGAGCGGTTGTCCTGGATCCGTTCGATTCTGGATTCCGTCGAGTGCGGCCATCAGCATCGCGGCCATCGCCAGATACGGATTGGACGACGAATCCGGGCAGCGGAATTCAAACCGCTTGTCTTCGGGATTCGGACTGTGGACTGGAATCCGAATCGCCGCCGACCGGTTGCGATAGCTGTAGGTCAGATTGATTGGTGCTTCAAAACCAGGGACCAGACGTTTGTAGCTGTTGGTTGTCGGGCAGCAGAAGGCGAGCAGCGCGCCGGCGTGTTTAAGAATGCCGCCGATGGCAAACCGAGCCGTGTCGCTGAGTCCGCCGTATCCCGATCCGGCAAACAGCGACTCGCCTTTCCGCCACAGAGAAAAGTGCAGATGCATTCCTGAGCCGTTGTCGTTCCATACAGGCTTCGGCATGAACGTCGCCGTTTTGCCGTGTCGCGCGGCAACGTTTTTGACGGCGTATTTGTAGAGCAGCATGGCATCCGCGGTGCGGACCAGTGATCCGTACTTGATGTCGATTTCGCACTGACCAGCCGAAGCGACTTCGTGATGATGGGCCTCGACTTCGACGCCACATTCCTGCAAAGCGAGCATAATGTCGGTGCGCAGTTCCTGCAGCGTGTCGGCAGGCGGCGTTGAGAGATAACCCTCTCGCTGGCGAATGCTGTACCCGGAGTTCGATTCCTGGCCGATCGGCTTCTTCCGACCGCGATTCCACTGGCCCTCGGCGCTTTCCAGATGGTAGTAGCCTTCGTGTTCGTTCTGGTCGAATGTCGCGCTGTCAAAGACAAAGAATTCGGCTTCAGGACCAAAGCACGCTTCGTCGGCGATCGCCGTTGACCGCATGTACGCTTCGGCTTTGCGGGCGACGTTGCGAGGATCGCGGGCGTAGTCCTGCCTGGTGATTGGATCCTGAATGTTGCAGGTCAGAGCGAGCGTCTGTTTCATAAACGGATCGACGAATGCCGTTTCCGCCTCAGGAACGACCAGCATGTCGGATTCGTTAATGGCCTGCCAGCCGCGCAGTGAAGAGCCGTCGAAGCTGAAGCCACGATCGAAACTCTCTTCGTTGAGGGCCGGGGCCGGAATGGTGAAATGTTTCTGCGTGCCTGGAAAATCCATGAACCGCAGATCAACTGCTTGAATCTCGCGTTCGCGAATGAGTGCCAGCACCTCTCGAGGTGTCATAACCGAAACCCTGCTGTAAAAGTCAAACGATGACGGGCGCGAGGGCATCGTAAGAAGGACTGTCCAAACTCACCAGCGAGCTGATTCTTTGCCGGCCAGGCATTGGTCCGTCATCAGAAGACAAGGTCGGACGCATGAGGAACGCGGTCGACCAACGGCAGGACCAGCGGCTGATAGATTTCGACAAACGCTTTGGCCTCGCGGTGCCGGTCGAGGTCTTCCTGAGTTTCCCAGCGTTCGATCAGCAGGAAGAATGTCGGGGCACTCTTTGAATGATAGACCTCAAACCTCGCACAACCGGGTTCCTGCTTTGACAGCGTTCCCTGCTGGATAAGCAGCTCCCGGACTTTTTCGACATCGGCCTCATCTTTGACTGTCAGAAAGACGTTGCTGTAAATCACGTTGGGTCTCCATTGATGACAACGGGGCAGGGGAGCGGCTTCGACAATTGAAGCTACTCGGGAGGATGCGTGGCTCCCGCGGGTGGTTTGCCCTTACCTGCTTTGATGTAGTTGCCGCGAGCTCTGGCATAGTCGTCTGCTGACAGGGCTTCCACTTCCTGGCCGTGCGTCGCTTCGTCGAACAGTTTTTCGATAAACGGTATGCACCAGCCGCAACCAGACCCGGCACTGTTGCATTCGCTGACCTGGCTGGCTCGCCGAGGCTTGTTGATGCGGATGAAGTTGCAGATCTTCCGTTTGGAAACGTGAAAGCAGTAACAGATTTTGTCGTCGGGTTGCATGAATCATTGCTTGCTGAAAGAAGCCGGAATTGTCACTCACTCTTCGGCTGAGATCATTCGAACGGAAGTCTCGTCAACGATAGCAAGAAGTCCGCACTTTCGCCCCGCTGCGTCGAGCACAGCCGCTGGCGTCGTTGCCTGGAGAGAAAGCGTGATTTCTTTTTCCAGCTGAGCGTTTGACACAGCAGAAACATCAACACGAACCCGGCACATTTGCTCGACAGTGCGAATCACTCCGTGCAGGGACACCGGTTTGGTCTGTCGATAGCTGCGGATCGATATCGCCAGTCGTTCGCGAACGCTCATTGGCTTGGCGGTTGTCTCGTCAGGCGGAGTCGAAATCAGCTCTTTCGGAAGACTGGCTTCCTGAGACTCATGGCGATTACCGAGAGTCAATTGCGAATCGGACGAACTGATTTCTTCCGTGCCCGCGATCAGTTGAACGGCGTCGCTTTTATGTGCCGGCTGAGATATATCGAGCGAGGGTGGGACCAGCTCAACGGAAGGTTGACTCAGGTTGGCGACGGTCGCTTGCGAGTCTGACGTCGCGTCGGCCTCTGCCGGAACTTCGTCTGCGATTGCGTGGCGTCGTGCAGCAATTGTGTTGTCGGCGACTGCCTGATCTGTGACATCGGCACTCGCGACTGCTGACCCGTCGGAGTTTGCGTCCGGACTACTGGCAACCTGAGCTGGACGATGGTCTGGCTCGCCGACCGAAGGCAACAGAAAGATGGCCAGGATCATTCCCAGAGAGACTGTCACCACCGCCGCGATGGCACGGCTGTTGCTGAAAAGTTTTCGATAACGTTGCAGTGTTGCCTGTGCGGAAGGCCCAGAAGGAAGCGGGCTGGAAGTCAGTGAATCGGACGTGGATGCATTTTCGACAGTGGAAATCTCAACGGTTCCATTCTGAGTGGAATGCGCCGTGAGCGCGGCGTTGCATTCCGGGCAGACGAAGTCCGTTTGACCACCTGCTTGTATCGACAATCGGAGACGCGTTCTGCATTCCGGGCAGGCAGCCTGTGATCCGCCGAAGCGTTGCCGAAGTTCCATGAGTCGACCTTATTCGAACTCGTAGATTTTCAATCCTGATTCCGTCGCAACAGGCCTGGTGGTGAGTAGAAATCGATTCTGGTCCTGTTGAATCACAATGCACAGCGCATTGGGCTGTCCATTGATTTTTCGAGTGACAAGGTACTTGATGGCGTCCAGACCGCTGCAGGTCGCCACGTAGTCCTGTGTCATGTTTTTGGTGTACGCACTCAGTTTAAGCGCGTCGCCATCAATGTAATGGTCACATTTGCATTCGTCGGCGATGTATGCAAAAGCGTCCTGCAGTGGCGTTCGAACGAATTCCACGTCAATCACCTTCTTCAACCGGTCGACGATGAGGTCCGGAAGCTTCGGACCGGTTTCTTCTGGCTTAACCTGTTTTACGGCAGTGTTGAAGTCGGTGCGGGTGGACTCATCCCACGCCAGCAGTCCGCCGAGTGCCAGGTTGGGAGCCGCTCGTTCCGGCAGTTCGGTCGTCAGTTGAGCGTATCGAGTTCCTGTTCCTGATGTGGTCGACATGGCGAACACCTGAGTCATTGCCGGGAATCGTCCGATGACTTTTCGAGGCCCGATGACGCCCGGGTTCATCCGTTCGACCATTGAGACAAGATCAAACGGAAGCTGCTTCAGTTTCTTCCGCATTTCTGCCTGCAACAGATGCTCCATGATGATGGTCTGATTACGCATCACGACTTCGGAATGAAACTTCCGGTCTCCAAAATGCATGCTCCACACGACGGTCTCGACCTCTTCGTCATTGAAGAATTCCATGCTTCGATCGATCAGCTGCCATACCTGCTGCGGAAAGATTGTGTCGCGGTGTCGGACGACGCTGCGAGGTTCGAAGATGATGGTCAGGTGTCGTTCAACATCGGTCTGCGGAATCAGTGCGTCGATGCCGTCAGACTGCGGATTTGCGTATTGAAACGCAGATGCCATTTCTTCGGCGGCGACACCGCTGGGAGCGACGGCGATCATTTTCAGATCAGGACCGATCAGAAAGCTGAGATCGTCTCGAACGTACATCGGATAGCCGTGATCCTGATTACGATCGCCACCAAACTTGATAAGCAACTCTGACTTCTTTGCGGCTTCAACAAGACGCACGACGGCGGCAACGGCTGGAGGTTCACCGACTTCGCCAGGGATAATTCCAATTAATGCGTGTTCGATCTGAGCTGGTTCGAACTGGCACAGTTCCGTCAGCGTGGTCGTTGCCCAGTTTCCAAATACTTCCCCCAAACAGTACCGAATCTCTTCGCCACGGCTGCCAGCTTTCCATAGCTCTGCCGGACGCACGCTGATGATAATGCGAGCCCCCAGCGGCAGGCAGTTCATGGGAATTGGGCCACCGGTCGTCGGGCTGGACGCCTTGGCGATTTCTGTGTTCTGACGCAGCTGGTCCTTTTCGGCCTGCAGCTCTTCGTCAACTTTTGGTTTGCTGGATTCTTCTTCGGCCAGTTTGGCGGCTTCGAGATGTTCCTGAGCGAAGTAGACCACACCACCGATCGCCGCTGCGGTGAGCAATCCTGCGACGATCGCCGTGTTGCGTCGTTTGGCGTTTTTCTTTTTAAGCGCTTTGAGATGGGCGACTCCACCAGCATCTTCCGGTGCCACGGTCACGGGGCCTGCAACGGGAGGAACGAAGAAAGCTCCAGCGGCAGGTTGTTGAACGACTGGCTGCTGAGGGAACTGCTGCTGAGCGACCGGCTGCGGGAAAATCGGCTGCGGAGCGACCTGCGGCGGCACCACCTGTTGCAGAGGTGGTGCGTTGTCGGGAACCCAGCGAGGTGCAACGCCGACGACGGGTGTATCGGTTGGATGAACGGGTTGCGGCGCCACGTCGGATGCGAGTTTCAGCTCGACTTCGTTTTCATCGTGTGCCGGCTCAGGCGGAGCTGACAGCACAAAAACGTGACCGCATTTCGGGCAGCGTGCTTTCTTACCGATCTTACGGCGATCACGAAGTTTCAGGCCCTTGGAGCATTTCGGGCAGTTCACAACCAGTTCACTCATCGAAGAAACCTCACGCTCAAGGCAGCAGTCAACCAGTTCGACCATACAACACAGGGTAGTGGTCAAATCTTAGATCGTTAACGTCACATCGTAAGCGTTGGCCGTGTCCGTGGCCATAAGTGAGTCCTGACTCGCCGCTACGTTTCTTGCATCGCGCCGATGTCGGAGCCCAACGTCTGATCATTTTCAATCTGTCAGCAGCTGAACCTGAGCATTCGAGCCCGCCACGTCGTTGATGCGGACCAGAACTGGTTCTGATCGTTCGGTTTGCGAAATCATCAACGTGATGCGGTGCCGTCCGGTTTTCAGGTCCAGCGACGTGACGTCCGCGGATTCCAGTTGAACTCCGTCCATCCAGACGGTGACGCCAGCAGTCGAGTTCAAGGCCAGTTCCACCTTTCCAGCCGTACCAGCGTCCAGAGAAAACCGCAGGAAATGCAGTCCTGACGGCTGGTTCTGGAACGGGCCACGGTACATGACTTTCGGCTGATCATCCAGCGGCAGCTCACCGGTCACGCGACTGTAGGCGGGTTGCCATTGGAACGCCGGATCGTCTTCGGTGACCGACGACAGCCGCGTTCGTCGTAATTTGAAGGTAACGTCGTCTGACGGAAGCAGAACCTGCCAGTTGCGAACGATTCGATCGCGGCTGACCTGCAGGCCTCCGACTTTTCCAAGCTCCGACAGAAATCGCACGACATCGACGAGTTCCTGATGCGTCAACCTGTCAGCCAGTCCGGCGGGCATCAGAGACGTTCCGTTAACCTGTTCGTCGATGGCGTCCAGCGCGATGGCGGTTTCAACACCTTCCGCGTTCCGCAGAATCAATTGCGAATCGGTCTGACGAACTTTGATTCCAGAGAACGTCTTGCCGTCGTCGGTCACGACAATGACCGTGTGAAAACCTTCTTTGACTTTGGCATTGGGATCAAGCAGCGACTCGATCAGATAATCGATCTGGGCACTTCCACCGATGCTGCCCATGTCCGGGCCGACCTTTCCGCCAGCGCCACCGATGGCGTGGCATTTCATGCACGCCAGACTGGCTCGTCGATAAACCGCCTCGCCACGAGTACGGTCGCCCTGGCTGCGAACGTCCGCGACGAAGGCAGCCATCTCTTCGGGTGAAAGTTTTTTTGCACCGGAATCAATTGATCCTGCTGCCGAGATCGCGGACTTCAGATCGTCCAGTTTACGGCCAGAGCTGTCGATGGCGCGGACGGCCAGTTTGGCCGCGTCAGCGGGAAGAGTTCGTCCTTTGAGCGCGACCGCCAGGGAACCTGGCCCCTGCTTGTGCTGGACGAGGGTCTGAATAAGTCGCGTCGGGTTTGATCCGCGGCTCGAAGTCAGCAGGTCGATGGCCAGCTTCGCTCCAATGGCTGGATCGCGAGCGGCAATGCCCAGCACCGCTGCCTCACGGACTTCGTACGGTTCTGATTCGGCGGACACGAATTCCGTCAGCAGCGTCGTGGCCTCGGCACTGCCGAGAGCCGCCAGACCACCGATCGCGGCAGTTCTCAGTGAAAGCGGAGTGGCTGCAGCTTTCGCCAGTGTCTTGAGCGTGGCGGCGTGCCGGCTGATCTTCCACGCGCCGACTGCTTCGGCGGCCAGAGCCCGGACTTCAGCAGGCTGGTCGTCAACCAGTAACCGGTCAATCGATTTCAGGTCGCCAGCCGGTCGCAGCTTTCGCTGTTGTGACGTCACGACGATCGCTCGCAGCAGAGTGTGACGCTGCGAGACGTCCGATTCACCGGCAGCGATGCCGAGCAGCGATTCGTACTGTGACGCGTTGCCGCGAGCGACGACGAGATCAACGGCCTCATTCCAACGCTGGCCGGAAAGATCGTCGGACTTCAGCAACAGGATCAGCTGCGGAACGGCCGACGCCGCATCAGCAGCCATCAACGCAAACGTCAGCTGAGCCGGGCTGTGGAACGTCAGCTGGCCGGATTCGACCAGCGGCAGCCAGGTGTGGCGTGTTTCCCAGGCCGTCAGCCACAACGCGTAATCGAGAAACCGGTCGGTTGGGTGGTCGACCGCTTCCATTGCCCGCGTGATGGCTTCAACGCTGCCGATGTTTCCCAGAACCCGCACGGCTTCGAGGCGGACACGCGGGTGCGCGTCGTGAACGCAGCGACCCACGAGGCTGAGGATTTCCTGGGCAGGCAGGTCGTTTTGCCAGTGCTGAGCGACTCGAACCGCTGCTGCTCTGACCTCGGGAACTTTCGAATCAGCGATCAGAGTTTGCAGAAGTGACGCGTGTGGTTCCCGCAACGCCTGGTGCAGCCACAGGGCTTCGAGCTTGTGATGATCGTTGTCGAGCGTCGCCGTCCACTCTTTCAGTGGTCCCAGCACGGCGTCGCGACCGCGTTCTTTGAGGACGCGTCGTGTCTGCTCGCGAGTCCAGTCTTCCGGAGATTTCAGCTGTTCGAAAAGTTCTGGAACCGGAGCGTCGACGAGTTGCGGTCGTTTGGCCGGTTTTGATCCTTTGTAGGAAACTCGCCAGATGCGACCGTGCGTGTGGTCGCGCCGCGGATCACGGAAATCGACTTCACCATGCTGGATGATCGGGTTGTACCAGTCGGCAATGTAGATGGCGCCGTCCGGCCCCATCGCCACATCGATCGGGCGGAAGGCGACGTGCGGCGTTTTGATCAACTCGCCGAGTTCCCGCGAAGCGTAACCGGCTCCGTCGTCGCTCAGCTTGAAGCGGCACACACGGTGCCCTCGGAAGTCGTTGGTGATCAGGTCTCCCTGCCAGTCGTCCGGCGACTGCCGACCGCTGACGATGGCGAGTCCGCAGTACTTCGGGCTGCCAGGATTCAGACCGTGAAAGATTCTCGGGATGCCCTGAGCCGTCGGATAAGCGGCACCGGGAATCACATAGTTGATGCCTTCGCCACCGGCTCCGTCAGTGACGAACGACTGGCCGGACTTGTCGAACTGATGTCCCCATGTGTTGACCCACCCGCGCGCGAAGACGTTAAGTTCCATTGTCTCGGGCCGAAACTGCCAGATGCCACCGGCATTGAGTCGTCGCGTGCCGTAGGGGGTTTCGATGTGAGAATGAATGTAGATCGACTGGTTCATGTAAAGCATCCCATCCGGCCCCCAACGAAGGGTGTGCAGGATGTGGTGTGTGTCTTCCGTGCCGAAACCTGACAGCACAACTCGCTCGTGGTCTGACTTGCCGTCGCCATCCGTGTCGGAAAAGTGAACCAGTTCAGTGCTGTTCGCCGCGTAGACGCCGCCGTCTCCCGGCAGCACGCCCGTCGGAATCAGCAGCCCGTCCGCAAAGACAGTGGTGCTGTCAGCGGTGCCGTCACCATCCTTGTCCTCGACGACGAGAATCCGATCGTTAGCTTTCTCGCCCGGTTTGATATGCGGATAGATTTCCGAGCTGGCAATCCACAGTCGTCCCTGAGGATCGAAGTTCATCTGAATCGGCTTGGCGATCTGCGGATCAGCCGCGTAAAGATTCACTTCCCAGCCGTCGGCGACGATGAACGACTGGCGTTCGATCTCCGGGTCCGGATTCGGAATGTCAGTCAGGTTGCGTTGAGCGAATGCCGCCGAAGGTGCGACGAGAACAAAGAGAAACAGAAGCAGAAATTGACCACGAAAGAGAACAGTCATTTGAGATTCCGACGTTCGTATTTAGAGAGAACCACGAAAGCGACGAAACATACGAAAGTGCAGAACTTGGTCTTTCGAGTATTTCGTTTATTTCGTGGTTGATAAGTCAGGAGCAGGGCCGGTTCCGACCGGCCGGTGAGAGTGTCTCGCCCCGAAAATTCGGCCGGCAGGAACCGGCCCAGCTTTTAATACAGTGCCGTGGCCAGCTTGCGGCGGTACTCGCTGACCAGTTCGCTGCCGGCTCCGAGTACGTCGAACAGTTTGACCATTTGTTCGCGAGCTTTGTTACCGCTTTCGCCGCTTCGATCCTGCGTAGCCACCGCCAGAAGAATTTCGAAGGCGTCGCGATGTTTGTTATCGACAGCCAACGCTTCCGCCAGATGGATCTGCAGCGACAGGTCTTCCGGATTGGCTTCGGCGGTCGCGCGTGCCTGCAGCACTCCGCCTGACTCTTCGGCGTTGGCTCGCATTTCCAGTTGCGATTTCAGTTTCTCGGCTTCCGGTTCCAGGAAACCTCGCACTTCGAGTTCCGCGATAATCCCACTGCATTCTTCGTCACGATTCTGCGCCAGCAGCGTCTGCGCCAGATAAATTTTGACCGTGTCCGACGGCTCCAGTTCGAGCACTTCGCGCAGCTTCGTTTCGGCAGAAGCAGGGTCCGTCTCCAGTAGTTCCAACGCTTCCTTAAACAGTTCGGCGGCTTTGGACGGAACAAGCCTCGCCAACCACTCCTTCAATTCGTCTTCCGGCAGCACTCCCTGGAAGTGGTCGATGACCTGTCCTTCGAAAAACGCGACGACGACAGGAATCGATTGAACGCCCATCATCTGAGCCAGTTCCGGGGCCTCGTCAATGTTCACTTTGGCGAGCAGCAGTTTGCCAGCCGCGTCGTTGACGGCCTGCTCAATGATCGGTGCGAGCAGCTGGCACGGCTGACACCACGGCGCCCAGAAGTCCACGATGACTGGCACTTCCGACGATTTCTGGATGACTTGCTGTTCGAACTGGTCTGTCTGGACGTCGAAAATCCAAGGTGATTGATCGGCCATGAGAGTTTCCCTAAGGAGAATCGCTGAAAATCGATTCCGCAAGATAGCTGATCATCTCGATTCAGCAACCTGCCAGAAGCAGTGTATCGTGGTTGCTTTCTTCCAGAGTCCGCTGGTGCCACAATCGTAGGGCTGATTGTCACGGTCGCGTTATTTTCAACCGGTGTCGCTCGAATAGAAATCACGCAGAAGTACGCATGACGAAATCAAACTCAACACGGCTTGTTGTCGGCAGTCGCAACCGGAAGAAGCTGCTGGAGATTGCCCAGCTCCTTGAACCGCACGGAATTCAGGTCGTCGGAATCGCTGACTTTGCGGACGTTCCAGAAGTGGTCGAGGATGGCGACACGTTCGCCGCCAACGCTGCGAAGAAAGCTCGCGAGACGGCGATCGCCATCAATGAATGGGTCCTCGCCGAAGACAGCGGTCTGAGCGTCGATGTGCTCGGCGGAGCCCCCGGAGTTTACTCCGCTCGATTCAGCGGCGAAGGAGCCACCGACGAACGCAACAATCAGAAGCTGCTGAAGGAACTTGCCGGACAGCCCCAGGAAAAACGCGGATCGCATTACACATGCCACATTGCTGTTTCCAGTCCCGAAGGCGACATCCGATTGACGGAAGAGGGAACCTGCCGCGGTCGTATGATTGACGAAGCTCGCGGTGCCAATGGTTTTGGTTACGACCCGTACTTTCTGATTCCGGAGTTCCATCAGACGTTCGGTGAACTGAGTTCAGCGGTCAAAAATCAACTGAGTCATCGGGCGAGAGCATTTCAACGCCTGACACCGCGGCTCGTCCGATTGCTTCTCGCGGAAGCTCAAAGTTGATTCGCGGAGTTTTTCGACGTCGGCCTTTTGACAAAGCGAAAGACAGGTTCTCCATGATTCACCGTTCTGCGACTCGCCACTTTTCATCGATAGTATTCTCAAGACCATCCTTGCTGGTCGTGCTCGGTTCAACCTTACAGCTGTTGAATGGTGTCGCTCAATTGGCCGCCGCGGAAAACCCACCGAACATCGTTCTGGTGATGGCCGATGACCAGGGCTGGGGACAAACTGGCTACTACAACAATCCCGTTCTGAAGACGCCACATCTCGACGCGATGGCCGCCAACGGTTTGCGTTTCGACCGTTATTACGCAGCGGCTCCGGTCTGTTCGCCGACACGCGCGAGTGTTCTTACCGGTCGTACCAACCTGCGGACTGGCGTGCTGAGCCATGGCTACGCTCTCCGTCGTCAGGAGAAGACGATAGCCACTGCATTGAAGAAAGCCGGGTACGCGACCGGGCATTTCGGGAAGTGGCATCTCAATGGACTGCGAGGACCTGGCGTGCCGGTTCTTGCGGAGGACTCGCACAATCCTGGCGTGTTCGGTTTCGATGAGTGGCTGTCCGTCACAAACTTCTTCGATCGTGATCCGATCATGAGTCGCAAGGGTGAGTTCATCGAATTCAAAGGCGACTCGTCAGAGATCATTGTCGACGAGGCTCTGAAGTTCATCGGCGACCAGACAAAGGCAGGCAAGCCATTTTTAACGGTGATCTGGTACGGGACGCCGCATAACCCGTTCATGGCCAGCGATGAAGACACACAGGCGTTTGCCCACCTCGACCGAGATTCCAGAGACCAGCACGGCGAACTGGTCGCGATGGATCGAAGTATCGGCACACTGCGAAAAGGACTGCGAGATCTTCAGATTGCTGACAACACGCTGGTCTGGTTCACCAGTGACAACGGTGGGCTGCCGAAGATTACTCCCAGCACGGTCGGCGATCTGCGCGGCTTCAAAGGCAGTCTCTACGAAGGCGGCCTGCGAGTCCCTGCCATCGTCGAATGGCCGGCTCACATCACAAAACCGCGAATCACCGAATTCCCTGCAGTCGCGATGGATATTTTTCCGACGGTTGCAGAAATCGTCGGACTGCCGGATTCGACGATGTTGAAGCCACAGGATGGCATCAGTTTGAAAGGTCTGTTCACGGAGAACTGGTTGAAGCGGGAACAACCGATTTCGTTCAGCTGCTTTGGAAATTCGGCGCTGCTCGACAACAACTTCAAGCTGCTGTGGAACGGCTCGGGACAGAAGAAGTCGTTCGAACTGTACGACTTGACTGCCGACCCGCAGGAATCGAAAAACCTTTACGAGAGTCACCCTGAGGTCGCCGCTCGAATGACGGCGTTGCTGGAACTTCGAAACAGGTCCATCGAAAACAGCCTGGCCGGAAAGGACTATCCGGAAGGTCGAGTGAACGATGGCGAGCCGGAGCCTCGATTCTGGATGACGGTCGAAGCGTATCACCCCTACTTTGCCGAGTGGCGAAAACGTCCCGAGTACGCGTCCAGGCTCAAGGCTAAACAGGCCAGCAAGTGATGCTGCGGAACTGGGATCACCCGTCGCGTCGGAGCCTTTTCGTGACGGACTTTACGAGTTTGCTATTCAGCGGTGAAGAATTCCGCGACTGGCAGAATGGCATCAGATACTTCGATCACGTCGTGGATCGATAGTTTCTTGCGTCGTCGCGTTTCGACTGCGCCATTGAGCATCACCTTGCCACCCTGGATCAGTTGCTTGGCCTGTCCGCCGGTTTCCACAACGCCGCAAAGTTTCAGAAACTGATCGAGTTGCAAGGGGCGGCCCGCGGCATGATCCCGCTCCGGGGGCGAAAGCTCGGCATCGGCGAGTTCGGGGTTCTCAGCGTCTTCAGTCAAAGCGATCTCCAGTTCATGGCCACTCTGCCAGGCCAGGCTCTGCTGGCATGTTGAGTCGTGTTGAATCATCAGCGTGAAGCGTCAACGGCGGGCCGGGATGTAAAGCGTGATCGTCTACGATTGCAGGGGAGATCGTCTCTCGCGAGACTCGGCATCCAGGTTCGGCGGTGGCGACAGTGTGTGTCGACGCCGGAAGAGTATCGGACTTCGATCGACGAACCAATCAAGCAGCCACGTCGTTAATCGCCATGACACCTCAGGGAGCGAACCATCATGAAAATCAACTTTCTGACGAGTTTTATTTTTCTCACCGTTTCCATGGCTCTGACATTTTTTGCACAGGCCGCTGATGCTGAAGGGAAAGTTGTGGTGAAATCATTTGGAAAGACGGCTGACGGCGAAGCGGTCGATGAGTACGTGCTGACGAACGCCAACGGGCTGACGGTTTCAGTCATCACTCGCGGCGCAACGATCCGGCAGATTCTGGCGAAAGATCGCGATGGCAAAGTCGCGGACATCGTCAATGGCTTTGATGACGTCGCTGGTTATGAAGGGGAAGGGAATCAGTATTTCGGGTGTACGACCGGTCGAGTCTGCAATCGCATTGCCAGGGGCAGGTTCACGCTCGACGGCAAAGAATACTCGCTGGCCATCAACAACGAGCCGAACCACCTGCATGGCGGAGTCAAACGCAGCCTCGACAAAGTTGTCTGGACGGGGAAAGTCATCGAGCCGAAGAACGGTGTTGGCGCTGCGTTCTCTTACACCAGTCCCGATGGCGAAGAAGGCTATCCGGGAACCTTGCAGGTGACGGTGCAATACCTGCTGACCGACGACAACAAACTGTCGATTCGGTACTCAGCCACGACTGATGCGGCAACTCCCGTCAACCTGACCAACCATGCTTACTTTAATCTGGCAGGTGCCGGTTCGCCGACGGTCCTGGATCACGAACTCCAGCTCGAAGCGGATCAATACACGCCGACGGACGATACGTTGATTCCGACCGGGAAAATCGCCGACGTGGAAGGCACTGTTCTCGACTTCCGCCAATCAACGCGTATCGGCGACCGAATTGAAGAACTGACCGACACGGCGGCGCTGGGCTACGACCACAACTATGTCCTGCGAAACCAGACCGGCCGAAACTCGCTGGCCGCGACGCTGAAAGATCCGTCGTCCGGTCGAGTCCTCAAAATCTATACCCAGGAACCGGGTATTCAGTTCTATTCGGGCAACTTCCTGAACGGCCAGAAAGGGAAGGGCGGCAAGGCGTATGCGCACCGGGCAGCTCTCTGTCTGGAAGACCAGCACTACCCCGACTCAGTCAACCAGCCGTCATTCCCATCGATCATCCTGAAGCCCGGTGACAAGTACACGAAAACGACCGTCTATAAGTTCTCCACCGAAAAATAGTCGGAACCGTTGCTGCGGAACGGGTATTCGCGTGAGCCTCGCCGGTTTTGCCGTTCGCCGGGAAATGACATGATTGGAAATCGGGCAGCACCGTAGGCCGAATCAAGCGAAACGCCGCTCCGGCAAATCTGAATTTACCGTAAATCGTTGATGCCGGAACATCGTCGCTGCGCTCCTCGGTCCGGCCTACTACTCTACTCCGAGTCTTCACCGAACCGACGCTCCATCCCAGCCTGTTCCGCCATCCGCGTCTGTTCCGTCATCCCGACCTGTTCCGCCTTCTGTCATCCCGGCCTGTTTTGTCACCCCCCCCGCGTGTTTCGTCATCCTCGCGAAGGCGGGGAACCAGAACACGAACAAAAACCAGACACCCGCGTGCGCGAGCAGGACGTGTCTGGTGGCTGTTCCAGTTCGAAAAGGGTCGATAAGCTGACTCTGAACTCCTGTTTCTATGTGCTTCGTACACAGGTTGCAAGCAAGCTGTGAAACCCTTCTTTCTCTCAAATCAACCGGTGTCACTCGCGGATGGCTAGCAACTCTGTGAGCCTATACTCATATTTGCACTTCGACGAAGCAGAGGCCGACGGAGTAGTTCGATGAAGCTGAGCTGTCACTACACGATGCGTGCGCAGAAACGCTTGCCGATACATGTTCCCTTCGACTTGTGCGTCGAAGGAATTAGTGCCGTCGGAACTAACATTGAGCAGGTAGTAGATCGCTATGCACTTAAGTTGGAAGGCCCGGTGGACCATCGTGAGATTGAGTACGTTGAGGAACCGGTCGAATTGCTCGGCGGCGGAACAATCTGCAATAAAGGGCTAAGGACAGATGCAACGAAGCGTTTTTCGGGAATCGCGAATTTCGTGTGTCGATACCTGAGCTTTGCGTGTCAGATACCGGTCTCGCTGAGTGGAAGCTTGGGAAGAAACGGACTGACGCCGGAAACTGACGATGATCAAGAGTTTCTCTCGCAGTTCCCGACAGATCGTCTTTATGAGGGCATAAAGATGACGGGGGGCGATGTTTGGTCGGTACCAATGTTGATTTCGGCAGAGCAGAACATCGAGTACTTCCGGCAACGCGAAGTGGGACTGGCGATATACGCTGACTCTTTACGAGTTAGCGAGCCGGTAGCAATGTTTCGAGAACTCTGGCGAGTTCTCGAGTCCGCGTTTGGACAAAAGGACGACGACCTTGTCCGCTCACTTAAACGATTTGAACCTCTTGCAGGCATTGGCTCCGTCGATGGCGAATTAACGCCCTTTGCATCATTCGAGGGCGAGCAAGCCATGCCCAAAGTCGTGGTGGTCTATCGGAGTATCTCCGTGTTACGGCCTTGGCTTCGGAATTCGTCTGCCGGATGCGCTCCATCGTTGAATGCGTGATACTCACCAAGAAGAACTGGGGCAGTCGCGACTGCGAAAGTTTAGAACTTGGAATTCAACGAGGCTTCGTGAACTCGGAAGGCAATATGACGATCGTCCTAACCGAGGACACCAAATCAGAGGCTGCGCCGCCCGATGCGGGGGAGCGCTAACCGGTTGCCGAATCAAGCGAAGCGCCGTTCCGGCAAGTCTGAATTCACCGTAAATCTATAGATGCCGGAACATCGTCGCTGCGCTCCTCGGTCCGGCCTACACGTTTTTTAACAGGCAGAACAGGCACGCTGTTAGCTGCTACGATTAAATCAGCTCGGCGATGACCTGGCGGTTTTCGACCAGGTATTGCGGACGACCATTTGGATCGGTCAGGGTGATCGCGTTGGGATCGATGCCCAGCTGCTGGTACACCGTGGCGAAGACCTGTTGGATGTGGACCGGGCGATCCTGGGCAACTTCACCAAGACGATTGGTCGAACCGATGAACTGACCGTGTTTCAGGCCGCCGCCTGCCAGGAAGAACGACGCAGCGCGAGGCCAGTGGTCTCGACCAGCCGTGCCGTTGATGCGGGGCGTTCGTCCAAACTCGCCGGACATCATGATGATCGTGTCGTCCAGTCGGCCTCGGACTTCGAGATCCTCAATCAGTGCGCTCATGGCCCGGTCGAGATTCGGCAGCTTCTGACTGAGTGATTTGAAGTTATTCTGGTGCGTATCCCAGCCACCGATGGTGAACGAGACGCAACGGGCTCCGGCTTCGACAAGCCGTCGGGACAGAACGAACTTCGAGGCATCACGATCAGCCGGCATTCCGTAACGCTGCAGGCGTCTGGGATCTTCCTGATTGGTGTCGAGTGCTCGCGCCACGTCGCCGGACGTAATCAGTGAGACGGCTCGTTCGGTGAAGCTGTCCAGGGCGTTCATCATGCCCGAACCATCAATGTCTCGTCGCAGCGTATCGAAACCGCTGAGCAGTTCCTGACGGCTGCCCAGACGGCTGCGGGAAACGTCCCGGTTCAGGGTGAGGTTGGCTTTTCCGGTGCCGTCCGGACGGTAACCGGCAAACACCTGACCCAGAAAACCCGGTCGCGTTCCGCCGGTCAGATCGACAAACGTCGGAGCGGATCCTGATGCTGTCGTCTGAGCCGGACCAAATACCTTCGACATGACGGAACCGACACTCGGGCGACCACCAAGAGACTCCAGTGATTTCACCGGCCAGCCAGAATCCGACTGAGAATTGGTGTGCTCGTTATTCATGCCGGTGATGGAGCGAATCGCCGTAATTCGGTCGCCCATTCCGGCGAGAATCGGCATGTGCTCGCAAATGTCGAATCCGGGCACGCTGGTACTGATCGGGCGGAAATCTCCGCGGAACTCTTTGGGGGCATCCGGCTTCAAGTCGAACATATCCATATGCGATGGTCCACCGCTCAGGATGATGTTGATAATTGACTTGCCGGTGGCTCTGGAACCGGCCAGCGATTCGGCTTTCAGCAGGCCTGGCAATGTCAGCCCGCCAGCGGCCAGCGCGCCGATTCTGAGGAAGTCCCGCCGTGCCAATCCATCGCAATGGACGTGCTTCTGTCCGGTCCAGTCAAACATGGCTCTTCCCCTGTCGTGGAATTAACTGCTGTGACCTGCTCAGGTTAGACCTGAATTCGAGGTTGAACGTACCAGACGCATCAAAGAATGTCTATCGGAAGTTGGGTATCGGGTTCATTTCAGATTTCCGCTGAAAATTGAGTCTACTGAGAACTGGTTGGCAGTGATGCCAGTCTGACCAGTCGGGCTCGCCTTGCGGCTCAGGTGTCGCCAGCCGACTCCCAGTTGTGTTTCGGCGGCATGAAATTCGTCGGCACAAAGAAGAATCACAGCATCCCGTGACCAGCCAGGCGAGAAACGGAGGTCGGTTTGTCAATTCTGTTGTGCGAACGGAGCCGCTCTGTCGGTTCGCTTCAGAAATGGTACCAAACAGGCGATCTACGGTATTCGCGACAACTTTAAGGGCCGTTGACCATGTTCCGACAAGGGAATACCATTCCTGCCGACAGTGACTTAAGTCAAATACAGCAAAACAGTTCGCTGCACACAACAGCCGCCGGTTCGCCCGCACTCAAGGAGGGGCTGCAGACGGGCGATCGCCATTCAGACGCTGGCCATTCTGCCGCGGCCTGTCTAGCGGCCGATCCGCATGCTGAGTCGACGGTGTTGTCGCAAGACACCGCTCACAAGGTGCCGCGATCGAAAAATACGATTCCTCAGGATCGAACTATGGACCCGCTTCAGAAACTCGGCGATTCAGTTGGCAAAATCGGTGACCTCTTCACAGCTGTCACATCGACGGTTGAACGCAGCATCACCGGGATGTTTGGGTCGTCGAACGAACGCCGCGTCAAGAACATTGGTTTCGTTCGCGAAAAAAACGGCGATTCCAAGATCGTTCCCGGTTCGTTGATTGATCAGATCGGCCAGCTCGAACCGAACTACAAAAGCCTCAGCGACGACGAACTGGGGCAGACGTCGGTCAAGCTCCGAGCGCGACTCGATGCCGGTGAGACTCTGGATGACATTCTGCCCGATGCCTTTGCAGCAGCGCGAGAGGCCGGTTCCCGATTTCTCAAAATGCGTCACTATGACGTCCAGCTGGTCGGCGGCATTGTTCTGCACCGCGGCATGATCGCCGAAATGACGACGGGTGAAGGCAAGACACTCGTTGCCACGCTGCCAACGTACCTCAATGCGCTCGCTGGCAAGGTTCACGTCATCACCGTGAACGATTACCTCGCGCGGCGTGACATGGAGTGGATGGCGCCTCTGTACATGGGGCTTGGCCTGACTGTCGGAGCCATTCAGTCCAATATGCATCCCGGTGAGCGAAAAGACGTCTATGCGCGCGATATCACCTACGGGACGAATAACGAGTTCGGCTTCGATTACCTGCGCGACAACATGAAGCCGACTCGTGAGCAGCAGGCTCAGGGACCGTTGCAGTTCGCGTTGATCGACGAAATCGACAACATCCTGATCGACGAAGCACGGACGCCGCTGAGATTATTTCCGGCCCGGCACACGATGACACGACGAAGTATCCGAAAGCCGATCAGATCGCCAGGAAGCTGAAGAACGAACTGCACTACGAGATCAAAGAAAAGGAACACACCTGCCATCTGACCGACGAAGGAATTCGTTACGCGGAAGAGCTGGCCGGAGTCGAAAGCTTCTACACGGCTGGCAACATGCACTGGCCGCATCTGATCGATAATTCGCTGAAGGCACACCATCTCTACAAGAAAGACGTGAACTACGTTGTGGAGAATGGCGACGTCGTGATCATCGACGAATTCACCGGTCGTAAGATGACCGGTCGGCAGTGGAGCGATGGTCTGCATCAGGCGGTTGAAGCTAAAGAAGGCGTGCGGATCAAACAGGAAACGCAGACACTCGCGACGATCACGCTGCAGAACTTCTTCAAGCTGTACGGCAAGCTGGCTGGAATGACCGGTACGGCGATGACCGAAGCCGACGAGTTTCTGAAGATCTATGGTCTCGATGTGATCAGCGTTCCGACGAACCGTCCGATGCAGCGAATCAACCAGACGGACGTCATCTACCGCACGGAACGTGAGAAGTGGAACGCGGTGATTGACGAAATTCGCGAAGTGCATGCTACCGGCCGGCCGGTACTGGTCGGTACGGTCTCGATTGAAAAGTCCGAGCATGTCAGCAATCTGCTGAAGAAGTACGGCATTCAGCACAGCCTCCTGAACGCGAAGTATCACGAGCGTGAAGCAGAAATTATCGCTCAGGCTGGTCGTCTGGGCGGAGTGACGCTGTCAACAAACATGGCAGGCCGTGGTACCGACATCATCCTGGGCGGCAACCCCGAGCATCTTGCCTGGGATGAACTCAGCAAGAAGTACGCGACACGCCTGGACGTCAGCAAGGCGGAGTGGGACGAAGTCACCGAACGCATCGCCCGGCAAGAGGGCATGAAGGAAGAGGCCAGGAAAGTCGCCGAACTTGGCGGACTCCATGTTGTCGGTACAGAGCGTCATGACTCGCGACGAATCGACCTGCAGTTGCGCGGCCGTTCCGGTCGCCAGGGCGATCCTGGCTCCAGTCGCTTCTTTGTGTCGCTCGAAGACGACATGATGCGAATCTTCATGGGCGACTGGGTGAAAACGCTGCTGACGAATCTCGGCATGCAGGAAGGCGAAGCGATCGAAAGCGGAATGGTTTCGCGGCGTATCGAGGCCGCTCAGAAGAAGGTGGAAGAACGTCACTTCGAAACTCGTAAGCACCTCCTGGAATACGACGAGGTGATGGACGAGCAACGCAAACGAGTCTACACGTACCGGCAGCGAATTCTGGACGGCGGTATCTGCCGCGACCTGGTTCTGGAGATGATCGATCGGCAGGTCGAACAGTTCACTGAGCAGGTTCTGCACCGAATGTATCGCTGGCAGACGATCTGTGACTGGTGCGCGACGGTGATTCATGTCCAGATTACGCCGGACGAAATCCGTGACATGGAACGCGATCTGTTGATGCTCTTCGTCGTAGAAGAAGCCAAACGCCAGGCGGATGAAACGATCGCCGAAAGCCTCGAAGAGAATCTTCCGGAACTCGAAGACGAAGCTGAATGGAACTGGCAGGCCCAGGCCCGCTGGATCAACACGACGTTCGGGCTCAACACCAACGATCGCGAGCTGAAGAAGGTTGGTCGGCACGATCTTCACGTTCACATTTACCATCGAGCCTGCGAGGCCATCGATCGCTATGACCTCTCGCCGCTGGAGACCTTTCATCGTGAAGACTGGGGAGCGGTTTCGCTCGCCAGTTGGCTCTACCAGCAGTACACGCTGCAGATTGATCCGAAAGAACTGAAAGGCCTTGAGCCCGAAGACGCCATCGCGCTGATCAATGCACGTGTCCGTGACATGTATCACGAAAAGGAAGTCCGCTTTCCGGTAACCGTCGGGTTTAACGGTTTCACAATCAAAGACGGCGGTGGCGAGCGACTGGAC
>JABMPE010000438.1 GCA_013203845.1 Rhodopirellula sp.
CAACGTGGCTCCGACGCTAAGCGTTTCGGCGGTCGACATTCAGGAGCACGGCACGACGACGCTGAGCGGGACGATCACGGATATCGGTCTGCTGGATACGCACGACGTCGACATCGACTGGAGCGACAGCAACGACACCACAGCTCCACACTTTGATCTGCCGGCGATCTTCAGCATCAACCCTGCCGACGGCTCACTGACTCAGGTGCTGGGCACCGCAGGCCAGACCGAGTTCGCCTCCACAACCGAAGATTCGATCCTGACGATCACCGGCGTGGATACGGCGACCGGCGTCATCACCTTCACGGTCCAGCATCAGTATCTCGACGACGGAGCCGCCAGCGGGCAGCCGGGCAGCAACGGAACGGCGTTCGACCTGAGCACGATTGTGGTCAACGTCACCGACGACGACTCAGACAGCGATTTCGCCGCAACCACGGTGACCGTGAATAACGTGGCTCCGACGCTGAGTGTTTCTGCTGTCGATATTCTTGAGAACGGAACCGCAACGCTGAGCGGGACGATTACTGACATCGGTCTGCTGGATACGCACGACGTCGACATCAACTGGAGCGACAGCAACGACACGACAGCGCCTCACTTTGATCTGCCGGCGATCTTCAGCATCAACCCGGCCGACGGCTCGCTGACTCAGGTGCTGGGCACCGCAGGTCAGACCGAGTTCGCCTCCACAACCGAAGATTCGATTCTGACGATCACGAGCGTGGATACCACGACCGGCGTGATCACCTTCACGGTCCAGCATCAGTACCTGGATGATGCCCCCACGGGAACGCACTCCGACCTCTATTCTGTTGATGTCATCGTGAACGACGATGACGCCGGAAGCATTGCGGCTTCAACCACCTTGACAGTTACCAATGTTTCGCCGCAGTTCACGCTGGTGGATACTGATGCTTCAACACTGCTGGGCAGATCAGCTGACAAGACAGTGGAAATTTACGGTTCATTCACTGACATCGGGGTTCTGGACGCTCACACGGTTCTCGTGAACTGGGGTGACGGTTCTGAGTCGATCGAAGTCGATGTCAATGACTTGGACCGTACGTTCGACGGAACGCACACCTACGCGACCGGTGGTATTTTCGACATCACTGTGACTGTTGTCGACGACGACGGTGATCTGTCAGTTGCTGAAACGAACGCTGTCGTGGAGGGTGTGGGGCTTATTGAAGGAACGCTCTACATCATTGGTACGGATTCGCGTGATCACATTGAATTGAAACAGAATCATAAAAAGGACGAGCTAAAGGTCGACGTAATACTGAATCAGGGCGGAAGCGACGGTGGTTCCGATGGCGGCAGTGACAAAGGCAAGAAAAAAGGCGGCAGCGATGGCGGGTCAGTTCGCATCAAGGAGACGTTTATTGCCTCCACGATCAACCGTGTGGTCGCGTTCCTGTTTGATGGCGACGACCACTACGACGGTGGTTCCGACGGAGGCAGCGACGGTGGCGTTGATGCAATTCCACAGATGGTCTTTGGCGGAAATGGCAGGGACCACATCTCCGGCGGTCATGGTAACGATGCGTTGTTCGGTGGGAGCGGCGACGATGACATTTTTGGAGGTGGCGGGGGGGACATACTTGTGGGTGGTCAAGGAAAGGACAAGCTTAAGGGTGGTCAAGACAACGACCTGTTAATCGCCGGAAGCGTGGACAACGACTTCAACGACCTTTCGATAGTCGAGGACATCGACGCGGCCCTTTCGGAATGGAATTCAGGAAACCTTGCTGACGCGCTGAACGCTTTGGGTGACATCATTGACGATTTAGACAAAGACGATCTCAAAGGCGAAAAAGGAGTCGATGAGCTCATCGGCGGCGGCAGTGACAAATTGAAGATGTAAACTTTTTTTTCGACAGACGTTGAGTTGACTTTGGATCGTATGGCGAGGCAACGATCTGCCCGTCCGGTCAAAATACTCCGCTGACGCGTAAGGCCGGTCGACCGCTTGGCTTACGAGTGGAGTCAAATTGAATTCTCGGTCGAAAGCAGCGTTGACGAATGGCAGAACAAGGCACATGGTGGAGCCTTTCGCCCCATCACCAAGCCGACCATGGAATTCATTCTGCAGCCCTGGCAGCTCTTCCTCGTGATTCTGGCCGGCTGAATGAATCGTCAGCAGCAGGAAGTCATCGACTATCTGCTGACTGAGAATCGGGTTCTTAAACAGAAACTCGGCAAGAAACGCATCCTGCTGGATGATGACCAGCGACATCGTCTGGCGGCGAAGGGCAAAGTTCTGGGACGCCAGCGACTGGAAGAAGTCGGCACGTTGTTCACGCCTGACACGATCCTGCGCTGGCACCGGATGCTCGTCGCCAACAAGTGGGACTACAGCGATCATCGCAAGAACAAACCAGGGCGTCCGCCTCTGTCTGACGAGATCAGGCAACTCGTCGTACGCATGGCTCGCGAGAATCCCAGGGGCTATGACCGGATCGCTGGTGCCATGCAGAATCCCGGTCACGACGTCTCGGATCAATCCGTGGGCAACATCCTGAAGGCACACGGCATCGAACCGGCACCCGACCGGAAACGGCAGACCACCTGGAAGACGTTCCTCAAAGCCCACTGGGATGTCCTCGCGGCCATCGACTTCGCGACCGTCTACTTCACGGCCGTCGAGGTGTGGACGAAGAGCGGTCTCGTGACTTACTACCTGCTCTTCGTGATGGAACTGAAAACACGACGCGTTCACTTCGC
>JABMPE010000439.1 GCA_013203845.1 Rhodopirellula sp.
GTGATGTTCTCGATACAACCTTCAATCCACCAGCCATCAAGGATGCTGAGTGACGGCACACCGTTAAGTGCCGCTTTCATCCCGCTGGTGCCCGACGCTTCCAGAGGCGGTTCCGGAGTATTCAGCCACACATCAACGCCGGCGGTCAGCAGCTTCGCGATCTTCATGTCGTAATTCTGCAGATAGACGACCTTCAGATCGGGAGCCAGCGAACGACCCGTTTGAATAATTCGCTGGATCAGTTGCTTGCCACCTTCATCGCGAGGATGGGCCTTTCCGGCAAAGACAATCTGGATGCGACCGACATCACGCGAGATCCGCTTCAACCGTTCAACGTCGTCAAAAATCAGATCGGCTCGTTTGTAGGCGGCAGCGCGACGAGCGAAACCAAGCGTCAGGACGTTTTCCTCCAGGCCGACATGAGTTTCACTATTCGCGAATTCAATCATCTCATGTTTTGCCGCTTGATGAGCGGACCAGACATCGTCGTTCGACAGGCTCAGCGCATACCGCAAGCTGAAATTGTCCTGCTGCCAACCACTGATGTGGCGATCGAACAACGCGGCGAAATCCGGGCAGACCCAGGTGCCTGCATGAACGCCGTTCGTGATCGAGTCGATTTTATAGCCGGCAAACATGTGACGGGAAACTTCACCGTGACGTTTGGCGACGCCGTTGATGTAATGACTCAGTGATAACGCGAGGTAGGTCATGTTGAGACGTCCCTCGTGACAGATCGGATCATGAATTCCGCAGGCTTCGTGATTTCCCAGCACACGGTCGACAAGATCAAGTTCAAACTGATCGTGACCAGCCGGGACCGGCGTATGCGTCGTAAACACGCATCGACGGCGAACGTCATCCAGATCCTCCGCCTGAATGTAATCTCGCCCGAACCACTCCCGGACCTCTCGGAGCAGCTCAATCGTCAGCAGCGCAGCGTGGCCTTCGTTCATGTGAAAGCGTTCGATCGTTGAATGCCCGAGGGCACGCAGCATGCGGACTCCACCGATGCCAAGAATTACTTCCTGACACAGCCGGTAATGAGAGTCTCCGCCGTAGAGCGATTGAGTCAGCAGGCGGTCCCAGTCGGAATTCTCCGGCAGATCGCTGTCCAGAAAATAGACGGGAACAGTGAAGCCTGCGGCGTTTTGAACGTCAAATCGCCAGGCACGCAGGTGGACAGTTCGACCTTCGATGATGACTTCGGCACGCGTCTGCGGTTCTTCCGCCAGAAAGTCCTCGACCACCCAGTGCGTTGGTTCCTGCGTCTGCCAGCCGGTTTCGTCCAGGTGCTGGCTGAAGTATCCCTGACGGTACAGCAGGGAGACGGCCACCATCGGGACGCTCGCACTGGCTGCTGAGCGAATCGTGTCGCCAGCCAGCATTCCCAGCCCGCCGGAATACGTCCGCACTTCTGGATGTACCCCGATTTCCATCGAGAAGTAAGCAACCGTACGCCCAATGCTCATAAAATGACCTCGTTTGATGTTGTGGTTCAGTTATGGTGAGTTGCGATATCATTTGAAGTTTTCCGTTCTCGCCAGCTTACCAGGCAGCGGTGGAAACGGCAGTCATTGGGCAAAATCAGGAATGACACTGCCGACCATGATGGGCAGTATTTGAAGAATCCCGCGGTTACTTCTGGTTGATTTCGAGGTCAGGAGAGTGGCCGAAATTCTCGGCAGAGGCGGGGTTACTGAGAGCCTGAGCCGAACCAGTAATCAATCGTGCCGAGCGGTTCCAGGTGAGGTAGCCCCAGGCCCACTGCACGAGCACCAGCAGGCGGTTCTGAAACTGCACCAACTGCAGCAAATGTACGAACAGCCATATCAGCCAGGCAATGAAGCCTCGGAAATGATGCCGGCCCAATACGGCAACAGCAGACGATCGACCGATCGTGGCCATCATGCCGGGATTCTGATAACGAAACGAAGGTGTCGACCGGCCGCAAAGTCGATTTGTGATCAGGCGTGCAACGTAGCGGCCCTGCTGAATTGCTACCGGAGCGACTCCTGGCAATGGTTTGCCATCGTGATGCGCGTAGCTGGCCATGTCGCCGAGCACAAA
This sequence comes from Rhodopirellula sp., assembly GCA_013203845.1. Taxonomy (GTDB): domain Bacteria; phylum Planctomycetota; class Planctomycetia; order Planctomycetales; family Planctomycetaceae; genus JABMPE01. Next base: position 2,071 of record JABMPE010000439.1, read on the forward strand.
GATGTCGGGGTGTCCCGGCAGCGACATGTCCGGCTGAATCGGCAGTCGACCAGCTCGATCGGTCGCGCCTCCGGTTTGTTCAGCGAGAGCGGCTGCCAGTGGCGACGCCTGGACTCCCGCTGCCCAGAGCACTGTTCGGGTGGCCACTTTCTCGGTCCCGGATGCCGTTTTCAGAAACACACTGTCTGGCTGGATGTCTGTCACGATCGAGCCTGTGCGAATCGTGACTCCCAGAGAATTCAACGATTCAGCGGTTACTTTTGACAGGTCTTCAGGATAGACATGCAGAACACGATCGACAGCGTCAACAATGATGATCCGAGCGTCGGCGGGATTGATGTTGCGGAACTCGCGTTTGAGAGTATGTCCGGCGAGTTCCGCCAGCGAGCCTGCCAGTTCGACTCCGGTGGGACCGCCGCCGACGATCACAAACGTCAGCCAGGCGGCACGCTTATCGGAATTTTCTTCGACCTCGGCGGCTTCGAATGCCATCAGTATACGACGACGGATTTCGGTGGCGTCTTCGATGGTTTTCAGACCGGGAGCGAGTGTTTCCCATTCGTCATGACCGAAATAACTGTGCCGTGCTCCAGCCGCGACAACCAGCGTGTCGAAGTCGATGTGCCCATCATTCAGTAGAACCCGGCTTCCTGCGACGTCGAAACCGGTGACCTCTTCCAGCACGACGCTGACATTTTTCTGGCCGCGCAGAATACCTCGCAGCGGTGTCGCGATATTGGCTGGTGAAAGTCCACCGGTTGCCACTTGATACAGGAGCGGCTGAAACAGATGAAAATTACGCCGGTCAACCAGAGTGACTCGAACCGGAGTCTTGCTCAACGACCGGGCCAGGTGCAATCCACCAAACCCGCCACCAACAATGACCACATGTTGAGAAGCTGACGACCGGGTCTGATTCACGCCCTTCATTCGTATTCTTTCAGGAATCCGCCACGGCGTTGTTCTTGACCCGCCAGAAAGTGACCCTCAGATCCTGGGTCGGCTCGTCGACTCCGTCCCACAACTTAGGATCGTGTGCGAAATAACTTCCCGAATGCTTTGAAAACGGCGATGTACATTATTCACGCATCCGCGGGAATGACGTGATTGGAAATCGGGAAGTTATTCTGGACACGATCCCTGTCAGACCCGCTGCAAACGCGATGCCCAAGGTACGAAGTCAATCATGCAGGCAGAACGATGTCCAGTAAGCCACACTCTTTCGATGGGTCGACCCGAGCCGGTTTCCTCTCGGCTGGCTGTTGGTGAAGCACTCTTGAGGTACGACTCCTTGACCTTCCTTTCGTTGGACAGAACCAGTCGGCAATTGAATGCACGCCACTCGGCAAAATCGAACGCATGTGCGATTCTGATCGAGAATCTCCGCCGCACCAGCGACGCGGAGTTTCAAGCGAAAGCACAGTTCGCGGATGGTCTGCTCGGCGAATGACCACCGTGACCAGTCACAGCTCAATTCAGTGATCGACCACCGCTCATTCTCTTCATTGCGGTGGGCCGTCGGCATCCATTTGTGAAATCTTTAGCCTGAATTCGTAGATGGCGAAATAATTGGCACAAACAGTGCAGCACCAAGTCTGAGACGCCGTGAATGAGCGTCCTAAACCGACCTGCGACTTTTTCCGGGTTGGGAATTCAGACACAGGAAAGGAATCTTGTCATGCTTGTACTGTCCCGCAAAACGACGGAGTCGATTGTCATTGGAGACGGTGTCGAAGTTCGCGTCCTGGAGATCTCTGGAGGACGTGTGCGGCTGGGGATCAATGCGCCCGCAGACGTCACAGTTCATCGCAGCGAAGTTGCCGCTCGCATCAACGAATTTCTCGACGTCAATGCTGGTTGCCAGTTGTCGGCTAAGAAGTCCTCGAAGGTTCCCACGTGCAACGTCGTCGCTACCGTTTCCGCTGGCTCGACTTTGCCCGCTGGCGACCCTCGACTGAAACGGCGGCCTCGGTAGCCATGCCTGCGTTTTCACACGCTTGCTGCCGGCTTGATTTGTGATCACCTGACTAAAAGGATTTTGTCATGTTCCACTCTCAGACAGATCGCTGCTTGATCTCCTCAGTAACTGACAGCACTTCCATTTCGGAAATGCACACGGTCGACAGCTGCGAATCTCAGCAACTACGAGTCACTGCCTGCTGGGCGTTTAACGTCGACATTTATTCTGAATCGCGATTCGGTACGCCCAGCCCAACTCGACTGCTGGCGACACTGTCGGCCAGCGACTTCCTGGTCGCTGGCATTGTCGATGCTGTTCGTTCAGACGACCCCCTGCGACAGCCGGTAGATCCTGGTTGGTTCGTCGGCGCGTGTCAGGCAAGTCTGCAGGAATGTGAAACGGTCATCAGTCTCGCCACACGTCAGATCGCCGCCAATGACGAAACGTCGGACGAATACGTTCGGCTGAAAAGGCTGGCGTCGCGAGCGGTGCGATTCATTCCGGCGAGCATGAACCAGGTGTCCCGTCCGACAGCTCTGAGTCGCGAGACCTGGGCCGTAACCGCAAAAGCGTGTGATGCTCTTTCCGCAGAAGCCGACAACTTTCCCTTTGACGGGTGGGTGGCACGTTGTGCGGAAGGATGCCGTCAACTGGCAGCTGTACTTCGCCGTGCCGCCATCGCCGGAACTGAATCGCCATTGCAGCGTGCATGAATCTCAGAAGTATTCGTTATATCGACGATCGCAATCCACCGTCCGGTATCAGTGAACGGAAACCGGTCTGGCTGCCGCGAGGGCCAGGATGAAAATGGTTCTTCTTGAGTCTCGTGAGTTTGTAACCGTCGCCAGTGTTGTTTGCTAAGGATGAGTCATCTAGTCGCTGCGAGACCCAACTGTTAAACGGCTACCCTGCTTGCCCACGCAGCGTTGCCGCGCATTGAAGAACGTCAATGTCGCGTTGTTCTCGCCCGTCGGTTCATCTGGATCAAATTCCTGCCGCTTTAACGATCGTGTTGAGATCCAGTTCGCTCAGCATTTTCTGCGTACGCTCATTCAGAACGTCGTCCTCGCCACTGGTCAAGGCTGCCGAGTAGCCGGCTTTGTCCAGAGCGGCCTCGAACTGCTTCGAGCCATCTTTTCCGAGGGCGCCAACCTTGATGATTCGGTCAGCCAGTACGCGGGTCATCACTTTCTCGTCTTTCTGCAGTTCAGTGACCCGTTCCTGTGTGAGGCCGTCGAGTGCGGGCATCACGGTTTTCCGCATCTGCGGCTCAATTTTAGCACGTGCATCCTTTTGAATCTGAGCGATCTCGGCGCGCGATGGTGGACCACGACGACCGGCGCGGCGCGAAGCCATGATCTTGCTGCGCATGTAGCCGGGCATGAATTTCTGCATCAGCCCCGGGATCGTTTTCGGCACGATCTTGTGAGCATGATCGTGAATTTCTTCTCCACGGCTGGTGCTGAATGCGGAGACGGCAAGATCCCATTGCGTCTCACTGGTCAGCGCCTTCACTTTCGCCTTCTGGATTCGGCCGACCTTCAAACCATCGACAAGTGATTCGATATTCGCAGTCACCTTCTGACGCAGAGCCTCCTCAGCTGCTCTGGCCTCGGCCTCTTCTGCCGCCTGCTTTGCTTTTTCGGCAGCGGTCAACGGTTTCTTCTCGCCTTGCACCTTCCCGGTAGCGGCAGTCTTGCCCGCCTTGTCTTTCTGTTCGCTCTGTTCGCTCTGTTCCTGAGCACTGGCTTGAGTCACTGAGGTGACAACACCGAGTGCCAACGACAGTGCGAGAAGAGTTACGGTTGAAGTTCGCATGAGGATGCTCCCTGTTCAGCGGGAAAGAACGGCAATCGAAATCTCAGATTGACTTCATCAATTCATCGACAGTTCTGACGGATGACTTACCGTGAGTTAGTCGTCCTGGCTTCACCGGCCTCGGTCTGCCGTTCAACGGGCCGACGTGAGTTCTCCAGGACAATTCCCTGAGGCCCAGCGACTTTGGCGGCTTCATCTTCACTGTTGTTCGAGATTGCCACATTGCCGAAAACGTGAGCGGGCAATTCGGACTTGTCGACGACGATCGCGGTCCTGAGAAACTGGCTGACAACGTTGTCGGTTACGCTGACTTGTTTCGCACCAGAGGCAAACAGCGCGTGCCGCCAGCGATCGGTGTGGTTGCTGGAAAATGATACCGTGGAGCCTCCCTGGACCCAGGCCGCAAAGTTCGGTGGTCCCGGACCTCCGCGAGGACCATTGCCTTCAAACTGATTGCCCGAGATTGTTGCCGTTCCCTGAACCAGCACTCCGGCAACACCGCCACCCTTAATCGTATTGTCGGACACGACTGCGGAGGACTGTTCACGAATTGCGATCATGGGTGGCATGCCGCCGGTCCGCACGAGCTGATTCCGTGCAACATACACATCCGAACCGTCCCGAACTCCGATGGCGACGGTTTTGTTCTCGATACACTCATTGCCGATGATCACGGCGGACGCTTTCTCACGCACGCCAATTCCGGCAGTCACGTTGTGATTGCACTTGTTATCGACGATGACTGCCCGCGCGCCACCTTGAGTGCCGATACCCGCCTGTTCGTTCTTCTCGCAGTGATTGTTTCGGATGACTGGAAATGAGCCGTCCTCTGCGCCAATTCCCGCCAGCACGTTTTCGTAGCAGTGGTTGCCTTCAATGACTGGCCGAGCCCCCGTGCGGGAACCAATTCCCGCCATCAGGTTTTTGTAGCACTTGTTGTCGCGGATCACGGCGACAGCATCCGTTTCGGTTCCGATCCCAGCCATCAGATTGCCGAAGCATTCGTTGCTGAGGATGACCGGTCGCGCACCAAGCTGAGACCCAATGCCGGACATCTCGTTGTCGTGGCAGCGGTTGTGACGGATCACTGGCTCGGCTTCGGTCCGACAGCCGATGCCTGACATTCCGTTTTCGTAGCAGTCGTTGTGCTCGATCAGCGGTCGAGATTTCGTCCGGCAACCAATGCCCGCCATCGCATTTCTGTAACAGCGGTTGCGGCGAATGATCGGAGTTGCGTCGTCCCGGCTGCCAATACCGGCCATGTCGTTTTCGTAACAGTCGTTGTCTTCAACGACGGGTGACGTTGTTGCTTCTGTCCGAATTCCAATCCCAGCGCGGCGGTTGCTGTAGCACTTGTTGCCGCGAACGGTCGGACACGCTCCCTCGCTGATACCGATTCCCGCTCGGACGTTTTTGTAACAGAGGTTGTTGATGACGAGCGGGTCTGCGCGTTCATGGCCGATTCCGGCATAGAAGTTTTCGAAGCAGACGTTTTCTTCGACAATCGCGGTCGAGCCGCGCATGGAGCCGATTCCGCCGCCCATGTTTCGATAGGTCACGTTGCGGTAGATGTGTGGCGAGACCTGCTTGCCCTTCGCCCCGGTGATCCCGATACCGGTATAGCCAATGTGATGAACAATGTTGTTGCTGACCGTACACCGGGTGACACCATCAACGGCGATGCCGGCAATGCCGGGCGCCCCGATCATCTCTTTCGCCTGCTCTTCTCCCTGCGTGGCGTGGTGTTCGTTCCAACGCTCCTCATCGTATTTGCCAATTCCGGTCACGCTGAATCCATCGAGCGTCGAGTCCTCAACCATGGTGATACCTGGCACCGTCGCATTCGGGACGTCGCCATCAATGATCGTCGCTTCAGCCCGTTTCAGGCCGAGTTCGCCTTTCGAATCATCACCGGCGCTTCTGACCGTGATCCCTGGTTTCAAGTGAATCCGTTCCTTGTAGGTGCCGGCGTCGACCAGAACGACGTCACCGGCTGCGGCAGCATCGATTCCGGACTGAATGGTCTTGTGATCCTGTGGCACGTGGATCGTGGCCGCTGGTGCCTGAGAGGTGACTGCCATCACCAACCCAAGCACTCCCATCACGGCAGTTGGCTGCAATCGATTCATGCGTTGAGACCGTAAGCGGTTAGTCGAAAACATGGTGTTGTCTCCTGGCGGACCAGAGAAGGTAAGGAGCCTGATTCAGTTCATAGATTCGAGGAGCGATGAATCACGAACTTTCGTGAGACGTCGAAATCTGCCCGGCAATCATCTTGTTCATCAGCCGAGCCAGTTGGCGACGTTCGTCGTCATCCAGCCCAGCCATCACACTTTCCAATTGAGCCGGCTGCTCTTCCCAAATTGTTTTCAGCAGCGAGCGACCTTCACGAGTGATGCTGACAAACCGTTCCCGGCGATCAGCGGGGTTGACCTTGCGCTCTATCAGACCAAGCTGCTCCAGCCTGGTCAGCATCACTGTGATGTTGGGGAACGAGACGTAAAGTTCGCGGCCAAGACGGCGTTGAGTGACCTGTTCGCCTCGCAGGCGATTGAGCACCGTCAGCATCTGAAACTGAGGCGGTGTCAAACCAAAGCGCGCATAGTGTGGACCCATCCGACGAGCGATTGCACCGAAGCCACGGACGACCGACACAACGGCGCGGCGCGCCGGCGTATCCGGAAAGTCGTCCGCCAGAGCCCATGTTTCGGATGCGCTGCTCATTTGGAGTCATGGTCTGATTTCAGCGGAAGCGTACTGACGGTGAGCCGTCCCTGGTCGAGCATGATCAGGCGTCCCGCTCCCGCTGTCTGATACTGCTCTCCATACAGAGACTGGAACATTTCTTTCGCGGGATCACCGGAGCAATGCGCCGGCATAACCGTATGCACTTGCAGATCCTGGAGGCGGTTGATTGTCGACTTAATCTCCTCGGGCGGTTTCCGCAGCATATGGAACCCACCCAGCAGCAACCGAATGGAGTCTTTCTTGCGCTGTGTCTCGACGGTTTCGACCAGTTTCACAACACCGGGATGAGAACAGCCAACGAGCATGACCAGACCCTGCGATGTTTCAATCGCGAGCGACTGCTCGGATGGCAGCCCGTCGACAATGCCCGTTGAATGGATGCCCGGCACGACTTCAAACGGCCCTGTGACGCGATTCGGCGTCATTTTCAGTGCGGCTGCCCGCCGAAAGGGCTCCTCCGGGAAGCAGTCCAGAAAGTGCACCTGCATCTTCGGATTCTTTTCAAAGACCCAGTAGACGCCCCGCAGGTGATCTCCATGCTGATGCGAGATCACGGCATGCTCAATCGAAGTCGGATCGATCTGCATCTTCTCCAGATGCTCAAGCAGCAGAATGGGATCGCTGCCTGCGTCAAACAGTATCCGGCGGCCCCGGAAATCGATGATCGCGGAAAAGCCCCACGAACGGAGCAGGTCAGCCCGTGCCGACGTATTGTCGAACACAATGCGGATCTCAAGTTCTGATTTCTGCGAAACCCTGTCCGGTTCTGCAGCACAGACGCAGACAGAGGCAAGCGACAGGCAAAAGGCCACGACTGCACCAGCACAGACACGACATCTCATGTAATCAGGTCTCCTTGAGCAAGCCTGCTCCGATAGTTAACTATTAAACTATCTGTCGAAGACCGCTCAATGTCAAGGAACAGTTCAGAACTTCCGCACGCCGGTATTGAATCTGAACCGACAAACTTGTGTGGTCAACATGCTGGCCGACCCGCCAGCGGTGGCAGATCACAGGTTCAGCCGCCGTCGATCGCAATCCACCGTCCGGTATTAGTGAACAGCAAACAAGGCAGCAACCCATGAAAAACGGGCATGGGCGGATTTGGTTTTAGACGGCAGTCACGGTTGTGCTGTTTTCTGTTGTTTCCGCTGCCTTCGTGATACGGTTGTGGAAAGCGGGCCAGAGGCCGTTCTGGCATGCCAGTCTGCCCAGCAAAAAGATCAAAGTCATTGACCGGCTCAAACACTGTTATCGGGCCGCTGCTCTCTGGAGCTTTGTCGGGCTACCCTGTTCATAGAGACCGAACGTGTGGTAGAGGCGATATTCATCCGACGTAGAGGAGCCAGATCCCGACCAGAAAACTCGGAATCATCAGGAACAGCGTGGGGAGTGCCGGAACATCAAACGGACCAGAAGCAAAGCACGGAGTTGGCAACTGGTGTTCGGAGTCAGACTGGCGAATCAGTGAACTCATCTGGCGATCATTCCTCGTACCGGGCGACCGATCTTAACATCGGATTTGTACTCAAATTGAAGAGCGATCATGTAGATTTCACGACGAGCGTGTTAAGAAGTTGTGAATATTCACATCTACGAGAATCTGGGAGTGTGCAGTCAGAAAGCCTGACCTTTAGCGCGAGGCCTGTTACCAAAATAGATGATACCCAGCCAGACACAGCACAGGGCAACGATCATCAACGACAGTTCACGATCACTGAGTGTTGCAGCCAAAGGGATCAGAATAATTGCGGCGACGGCTTCGGTGAGCGGTTTGATCCAGCCTCCGCTCAACGCAATCACCTGCCGTCGAACGGCAGGGCCAAGTGGCCAGTAAAGAAGGTGCATCGCGGTGTCGGTCAGGCCACGTCGGAGAACATCGCAACCTCGTGCCATCGTCAGGCACCAGAACATTGCGGCTGGATTGGCCGTGATGAAGATCGTCGACAGAGCGATCGTAACGCTCCCTGGAAAAGCAGCCAGTCCGGCACGGGAACCCATTCGTGTCAGAACTCGTGATGTCCCGAAAAGTTGCAGACAGGCTGTCAGCAGGAACATGACGGCGTAATACGCTCCGAAAAATTCTGCAAGTTCGTTCTCGACCGAAAATCGAGCGGACGCGGCGGATTTCCACTCATATTCAACCAGCAGAACGACGACCGTTTTCAGACAAACAATCCCGACGATGTATCGAACCAGAGGAATATCTTTGAGCGTCTGTACTTGCCTGCGGTCTTCGACGTCGCACGAGTCATCCTTACCAGAAGTCACCGGGCCGGCTATTGAGCTATCGGTAAGAAGACGATCTGATGGCGGCTGATTCATACATCGCAGTGCGACAAATCCGGCGAAGAGATCGAGGCAAGGGATCAGAAACAGAACGCTTGCCGCTCCGTAATGCCCGGCCAGCCAGCCGGTTAATGCTCCCAGCAGTATTCCTGACAGAGTGGAACCAGCACTGGCAACTCCGGAGATGGATGCAGGCGCTGAACTGCGGAACATCTCATTTAATAGCGTCGCAAACTGGATGGAGCCAAGTGCTCCACGTAACTCCGCAATCAGATACAGAGCGGCAGGAATTATCGTTTTCTGACTCCCTGAATTCACGGCCAGTGCCAGCAGGAGCGTTACCGTTGCCAGCAGCAAATGAGTTGTCAGTATGACGAACTGCAGCGGCAACCTGGCAACAGTTCGCGCATAGACCGCCGTCACAATGGCAACACCGCTGGCGGCAACAAGAATCATTGCCGGCAATCGTTCGAGTCCGATCCGCGCCAGAAACATCGCATCGGCGTCCGCTCGGGAACTGACATAGGCTCCTGACATGCCGAACGCGAAGAGAAACAGCAATCCAGTCTGACGATGATGAGATGACGGAATTCCAAGTAGCGATTCCAGCCGGGAACCCATCGATATCCTCCCATTGAGACAAGCGTAAGGGGCTGCGAAGAAATTAATCGTGCACTTGCGCTGGGGGCGAGATTGAAAAGACTCCTCAACCATTTGGGAATCAGTGTCCGCTGAACCGCCTGGTCGAGGAGTCAAGGATGACGACGTCGAGACTGTCCGGAGTGTATTCAACTCTCATCGAAGATCGCATGCAGGATCTCTTCCGCTCGCTGTCCGAGAAGGATCGCAGACGCTTTGCCGCTCTCGAAGCTCTCAGGATCCGCTACGGTGGCGTCTCGTATCTCGCCAGACTGTTTGAAGCGGACGTGGGTGAATCCACCACGGTCTGGAAGAACTCGAGCAGCTTGCCGAGGACGATCCTGTCGGTGACCGCATCCGAGGCCCCGGTGCCGGGCGGCCCACGACCAAGAACAGCCATCCCGAAGTCGTCGAGTAACTGGTAACTGGTAACTGGTAACTGGAGCAGACGCTCAAACATCGCTCATCCGGAGACCCGATGGATGATTCGGCTTTATGGACCGACCTCACAC
>JABMPE010000440.1 GCA_013203845.1 Rhodopirellula sp.
ATGGATGAAGCCATGCTGGATGTTTCAGACACGGGCTTCGTCAGAACCCACGGCAAAGGACAGGCGCCGGTGATGGTCCGCTTCGAAGGCCAGGCCGGCATCGCCATGTTCGTCGTCCCCTATGAAGACTCCGTCAAACTCGCTGGCTGGCAGAACAACAACTTCGTGGACGAACTGGCCGCCAGGAAATTTCGTGAACTCGGCATCGAACCATCGCCACTCTGCGATGATGCCACTTTCGTTCGCCGAGCCTTCCTCGACGCGACCGGCACGCTGCCAACCATCGAACAGGTTGCCGCCTTCCACGCGAAGACCGCTCCCGACAAACGAACACAGTTGATCGACGAACTCCTGGGCCTGACAGGCGATCCGCTCCGCGACGTCCACAACGACAACTACGCGGCCTGGTGGACGCTCAAGTGGTCGGACCTGATCCGCAACACCAGTAATGGCGGCGGCCAGGAACAGGCCATGTGGTCCATGCATAACTGGATGAAAGAAGCGTTCCGCACCAATCGCACCTTCGACAAAGTCGTGCGGGAGCTTGTTACGGCTAAAGGTTCGACCTACTCCAGCGGCCCCGCCAACTATTTCCGCATCTTTGGAAACACGACCGACCTTACGGAGTCCACCGCGCAGCTGTTCCTCGGCGTTCGTCTGGAATGTGCAAAGTGTCATCATCACCCGTTCGAGAAATACGGGCAGGACGACTACTACGCGTTCTCGGCGTTCTTTTCACGGGTCGGGACCAAACGCAGCGAAGAGTTTGGCCTGTTCGGCAACGAGTCTGTCGTCATCGTGAAGACGTCCGGTGAAGCGACTAACCCGCGAACCCGCAAACGCATGGAGCCAACACCGCTCGAAGGAGCACCGACGGATCACCCGCTGGACCGCCGCATCGCGCTCGCCGACTGGCTGACCTCCAAAGACAACGTCTACTTCGCAAGAAGCATCGTCAACCGTTACATGAGCTATCTGCTGGGACGCGGCCTGGTCGAACCCGTCGACGATCTGCGTTCAACCAATCCGCCGACAAACCCGGAACTGATGGACGCGCTCGCAAAACACTTTGCCGAAAACAATTTCGATCTAAAGCAATTGATTCGAGTCATCATGACGTCGCGGCTGTATCAGCTCGATTCACAACCAACCGAGCAGAACATTCTCGACCAGCGATTCTACAGCCACTTCCACGTCAAACGGCTGCCGGCCGAACCACTGCTTGACGCGATCGATCAGGTGACGGGCTCACCCACCAAGTTTAAAAACCTTCCGCAGGGAACGCGTGCGACCGAGTTGCCTGATGCCGAATACCCCAACTACTTCCTGAACACATTCGCCAAGCCGCGTCGAGCCAGCGTCTGCGAGTGCGAACGCTCGCCGGATGAAAACCTTGTCCAGGCCCTGCACACACTCAACGGCGACACACTGACGACAAAACTCGCCGACAAAAATGGCCGTATCGCCCGGCTGATCGGTGAGAAAAAGACTCCGGAAGAAATCGTCAACGAACTCTACCAGGCAGCTCTCTGCCGCCCACCCAGTGAGGCCGAGCTGAAAGTCAGCCTCGAATACGCGAAAGAATCACCGACTCCACAGGAAGGCTACGAAGACGTGCTTTGGAGCCTGATGAATTCGAAGTATTTCCTGTTCGTTCACTAATCGAGTCCACCATGAAATTACTTCTCTCTGCTACTTTCCTGGGGCTGACACTGCTGCCGCAACTCGTCAGGGCACAGACCGGCTATCCGATGGTCATGAGCCTCAAGCCGACGGCCTTGCAGGTCGGCAGCGCCGCTGAAATTGAGTTTCACACTCGATACAGCCTCTTCGGTGCTTACCAGGTTCTGGTGAATGGTGAAGGCGTCTCCGGAGAAGTTCTGCATCCGGAAAAGAAACCCGGCGAAACTCCCAGCCTGACGACGATGAAAGTCCGCTTCACTGCCGATGCGACCGCGCTGCCGGGAGTTCGTGATGTGAAGATCGCGACTCCACAGGGAATCAGCACCGTCGGACAACTGGTCATCGTGCAGGATCCGGTTGTCTACGAAACGGCTAAAAACAACACTCGCGATCAGGCCACCGAATTACCAATCCCCGCGACGGCGTGCGGCGTCATCGAAGCCAACGAAGATGTCGACTTCTTCAAATTCAACGTTGAAGCCGGCACCGAGCTGAACTTTCACGTTCGCTGCGCACGTCTTGAGGACCGAATCCACGACATGCAGCGACACGCCGATCCGATGCTCACCATTCGAAATGCGATGGGCGGCACCGTTGCCGCCAGCGACAATTACTTCTTCGGCGACCCGTTCCTGTCCGTGAAGTTTGACCGGGCTGGCGAATACTTCCTCGAAATTCGCGACGTTCGCTATCACGGCAACAATGACTGGGAATACTCCGTCGAAGTCACCAACCGACCCTTCATTTCCAATATCTATCCGATGGGACTGCCGATCGGGCAGGAAACCAGTGTTGAACTGGTCGGTACTTCACTGCCGGAAAGTCGACAAAGCAAAGTCACTCTCCCCGCCGACACACCCGTGGGACAGGTCTGGAAACAGCTCTCGCTCGACGGTGCCGTGACTAATCCCGTCGCCGCCTTCGCGACGACACTGCCGGTGACTCTGGAATCAGACGCTGACAATACCGCGCCGGCAGGATCGCAACAGGTCACATTCCCGGCCGGAATCAACGGGCGCATTTCTCAGGACAGCGACGTCGACTGCTTTCGTTTTGAAGCGAAGAAGGGCGAAAAGTACACGTTCGAAGTCCGAGCCCGACGCTATCAGTCATCGCTCGATCCGTATCTGCGAATCGTCAATCTCGATGGAAAACAGTTTTCAGAAAATGACGACCTGCGAGACTTCAAACGATCGTTCGCGGACTCCCGCATCGAAAACTGGACGGTTCCCGCCGACGGCGAATACGCCATCGAAATTCGGGACATGCACCTGCGAGGCGGCGACAGTTTCGTCTACTTCATCGAAGCCACCAAAGCAGAACCGCATTTCCAGCTTTACGCCGACACCGACAAAACACTGCTCGCCCCCGGCTCCAATGGCGTCGTCTTCGTGCAACTCGAACGAAAGAACGGGTTCACCGGAGACGTACAGCTTCACATTGATGGCCTGCCCGAAGGTGTAGAAGCGGTCTGCGGCAGAATTCTTCCGGACAAGGGACGCGATGGATGCATCATTCTGCGAGCCGCCCCGGATGCGAAACTATCCGTCGGTAACGTCCGCATCTTCGGCACGTCGACCTGGAAACCGACCGACGATGCCGAGCCTCTGAAACTCGAAGCCGTCGCGTCGATCTACCAGGAAATGTACCAGCCCGGCGGCGGACGAGGTCACTGGCCGGTCGAGTCTCACACGGTTTCGATTGGCGCCCCGCAGGATGTCCGAACTGTAAAACTGAGCGAGCACGACGTCGTTCTGAAACCGGGCGAGTCGAAGAAAATCGAAGTGACCATTGAACGTGCGGAAGGCTTCGACAAGAACGTCTCGCTTGACATGCGTTTCTTTCACCTGTCGGAATTCTGCAACACCTTTCCGCCCGGCGTGAAGTTCGACGAAAGCAAGAGCTCAAAGCTGATCACAGGCAAGAACTTAACCGGCCACGTCGTAATCACCGCCGCAGCCGACGCGGCACCGGTCGACCGGCAACTCATTCCCGTAACAGCCAACGTGTCGCTGAACTTCGTGATGAAGACGACATTCGCGGCTGATCCACTTTGGGTCAGCGTTGCCCCTGCGACAGAATGAGCGGACTAAGAATCTACAACCACGAAACACACAAAATACTCGAAAACTCAGAACTGAAAACTTTCGTGTATTTCGTCTTTTTCGTGGTTGAAAAATTTCAACAGATTCGACCGGCTAACTGATTGCCCAATTCGGCAAAGAAGCCTGGAACATGACGTGCTCTTTCGAACCGGGATGCACAAACCGGATCGATCGCGAGTGCAGGCAAAGCGGCGGATCGTCGACGCCGGGAGTCTGTCCTGAACCCGTTTCGCCATGGGGCAAATAAATCGGGTCGCCACCAACCGGCATTCCAAGATGCCACAGGTGAGCGCGAATCTGGTTCGTGCGCCCGGTCACCGGTCGCGCCTCAATCAATGCCGTTCCATCGGCAAAGCGTTCCAGCGTAGTGAAGTGAGTCTCAGCGGCAAGGCCATCATCCGTAATCGTTCGCAGCCCGTTGTCTCCGGGTTCTGCACTGATGGTCGCCGTGCAGGAAAACTCGTCGTGCTGAGGCTGACCCTGCACTCGCGCGATGTAAACTTTCTGCACTTCACGATTCTCAAATTGAGGCTGCACGAACCGAGCGACGTCGCGTGTCTTGCAGAAAACGGTGACGCCTGACGTGCTGGCATCCAGCCGGTGAGCCATCCGCAGGTACTTGTCTTTGTAGACCTCGTTCAGAATGTACTGCAGTGAATTCCGGTTAAACCGACCACACGCGTGCATCGGCAGCGGAGCCGGCTTGTTCACGATCACCAGGTAGTCGTCTTCGAAGAGCACTTCGATGTCCGCGTTAACAGCGGGCTCAATCGTGGCGGGAATGAGATGTTCGAATCGCTCGCCCGCTCGAACAACCTCTTCCGGCGCGACGCGCTCTTCCGATTTTCGACTGACTCGCAGCAGATGCCCGTCGAGGATTTTTCGTTGCCAGGTTTCGCGTTCGATCTGCGGATGCCACTCGGAAAGAAAATCAATCAGCGATCGTCCCGCGAATTTCTCGGGAACGTTTACCGGACGGCGATTGTCATACGGCACGCTGCCCGGCAAAGGATTGGCGATTCGGTGAATCGCGGCGCGGCGATCCATCAGCAGTTCTCGCTGCTTTTCTTCCGGACTCTGGTAACAGTAACGGCATGAAATACCGGGCTCGTAGGATGGCAATTGCTGATCTTTAACCGTCAGCGGCATCTGACAGGCGAAGCACTGCTCGACCGCCGTCTCTTTCAACAACGGATCGACGGCCACTCGCTGATCAAACACGAAACAGTCACCGTCGTAGTGATCGCCGCCGCACTCTTCGAAATATTTTAGAATCCCGCCCTCGAGCTGAAAGACATTCTGGAAGCCGCGGTCCTGCATGAACGGTCCGGCCTTTTCGCACCGGATGCCGCCCGTACAGAACATAACAACTGGCTCTTCTTTCATCGCGTCGGGCAACGACTCAATCGCTGCCGGAAACTCACGAAAGTGATCAATCCCCAGCACGAGAGCATTGCTGAACGTGCCGACTTCGACTTCGTAATCGTTTCGAGTGTCCAGCAGGTGAACCGGTCGACCTTCGTCGAGCCACTGTTTCAATTGCTGCGGCGGAAGCTTGGGCGAGGTCCGATGTCGAGGATCGATTCCATCGACGCCGAATGAAATAATTTCGTTCTTGATTTTGACCAGCATGCGAGTGAACGGCTGACGCTCGCTGAGACTTTCCTTGACCGAAAGATCACTCAACGGCGTATCGACTCGCAACTCCGCAAGAAACTGATCAATCGCCGAACGGCTCCCGGCGACGAAGAGGTTGATCCCTTCCTCACTCAGCAGCACGGTTCCTTTGAGATCCAGTTGCCTGGTCAGTTCACGAATCTGCTCCCGCCGTTGAGGCAGTTTGTCGAGTTCAACAAATTTGTAGGCAGCGATATTGACGATCGCCGCGTCCGTCCTGACATCAACACTCTCACTTACAGCTGTCGACATTTCGTAATTTCGTATTCTGAGATCGTTCCGAAACCGGGGGGGAGTGAACCGGTACTTCTCGATCAACCAACAAACTGTTTTTCAGTGATTAAACAGAAACTCGCGAGTGCTCAGCAGGCTCCAGAAGACATCTTCGACGACCAGTCGTTTCTCATCCGCATCGTCGTCAGGCACTTGTTCGAGCAATTTAACGACCTGATTCTTTTCTGCGTCGGTCGGAAATCGTGACAGGATATGCAGGAAGATTTCTTCCGTCAGCTCAGCGTCAGAATGTCCCGCAGCGAGCAGTTTACTGACTCGATTTTCCTTTGTTTTCAGCTTGCCGTTGATGGTGTCACCATTGGCGACGTGCAGAACCTGCACCATGCTGGGCTCGTCGGAACGTTCGCACTCGCAGGTGATCGCTCGGGAATTTCGACCAAACGTCTTCAGGAAGTAGGACTCAACCGCAGAATCATGCAGCTGAATCGCTCGCGTTCCGAGAGGGTATTCCTTGGTTTCCTGACGGTCTCCACCCGGAAATCCAATATGCGTGAACGGCGTCGGAACATCAGTTGCTTGAGAAACCGCGTCGAGCAGCACTTCCGCCATCAGACGTTTCGGATAGTAGCGTGAGTAGAAGCGGTGTTCTTCACGATTTCCGTCGAGCGGCACGCTGCTTCTCTGATAAGTATGTGATTGCAGAATCGTTCGCATTAACGACTTCAGATCAAATCCGTGTTCGATCAGGTGCTGCGATGCTGCGGTCAGAAGCTCCTCGTTGCTGGCCGGGTTCGACAATCGCAAATCGTCAACTTGTTCGACCAAGCCGGCACCGAAAAAATTCGCCCAGATACGATTTGTAATCGCACGGGCAAAGTACGGATTCTCGGGAGCGGTCAACCAGTTCGCCAGGTGAATGCGTCGATCTTCGGTTGCATCGAAGGTCAGCGGCTCGCCGTCAAGCGGCGACGGTGGCTGAGGCTTTCCAGTCAATGGCTGAATCAACTCGCCCGTCGGCACCACGTAGAGCGTCCGAACGCCGTCGCCATTGCGGAAGTCGCCGCCCCAGCCCTTGGCTCTGACTCGTGAAAACAGATTCGCAAACGCGTAATACTGCGAGTTGGTCCACTTTTCGAGTGGGTGGTTGTGGCACTTCGCACACTCAATTGACAGCCCAAGAAACGCCTGACTGACGTTCTCGGCCATGCTTTCCGGATCCTGATGCAACGCGAAAAAGTTCGTCGCACCGTTTTCAACCGAACCGCCGGTTGACGTCACGATCTTCCGGGCGAATTCGTCCCAGGGAGTATTCTCTGCAACCTCGTTCCGAATCCACTGGTAGTACGCCTTGACGCCCAGCGGTCGCAGCAGGTTTCCGTTCACCAGCAGCACGTCGCTCCACTTGTAAGTCCAGTAGTCGACGAATTCAGGGCGAGCCAGCAGTGACTCAATCAGCCGATCGCGTTTGCCTTCCGTTTTGTCAGCCAGGAACTCTCGAACTTCCGTTGGCGTCGGCAACGTACCAATCACATCAAGAAATGCGCGACGCACGAATTCAACGTCCGAACACGGCGGTGACGGTTCCAATCGCAATTCGCTCAGCTTTGCCACGACCATTTCATCAATGAAATTACGACGCGGCTGACTGACGTAGGTTTCTTCCGGAACGTCGTTCGGAAACGCGCAGGTGATGCGCGACATTACTGTTCGGCTCGCAAACCAGCCGGTCACTGCGCCGGCTCCAGGTCCAATGACAGACACCCGACCGCTCTGATCAACACTCGCCACGGACTCGTCCGACGAAGAAAACTTGACCCACCGAGTGACGTCCTCCACTCGCCCGTTTGAATAGTGAGCACGCACGATGAATTCCTGCTCGTCACCCACGGAAAGCTGCACCGACTCCGGCAGAATCTCGACGCGATCAACCGTTGGATCGTCACTGGAGGGCGGCGTCGCTCCGCCCGCAATCCAGTCCGCAATCACTTTGTACTCCCGCGAGTCCGTCTCAAACCGCAGCCCGCCTTTGTGAGGCAACGCGCCGGTTGGCTTGGCGAGAATGAGACTTCTGCCCGGATCAGCCAGTTCGATTCGTCGTCCACGAGCCTGTGTCACAATCGTCTGATAATCCGTCGCCGGGTCGTACCCGCGCAGAGAAAGTCGAAACCCGCCCTTTCCCGCCAGTGCGCCGTGACACGCTCCCGAGTTGCAGCCGGTCTTCGCAAAAACGGCGAGCACGTGATTGCGAAAACCAGGTGACGACGGATTTTCGAAATCAATCACACTGACGTCGATCTCAGCCTTTCGCCCTTGTGACGTCACTGCGAGTTTTGTCTTACCGTTCGCCAGAGGAACCAGCATCCCACCGACCAATTCTGCAACGCCTTTACTGGAAAACGTCCAGGAGACGCTGTCAGTGATTTGCCCGGTCGCGCGTCCATCAATGTATGTCTCAACAAGAAGTTTCTGACGAGCATCTGCGCCTTGAATCAAAACAGTCGGCGGCAGGATCCTCAGCTCAGCATCAGCGCCAACAACAATCAGAGTGTCGACCGAGGAACTCCACGCGACGACAAGAACAGGAATCAGCCACTTCATCGTGTTTCTCACAATGGGTCAGCATTTGAATCAGCAGTGTCCCCACGCAGTCTTCGGGGCACGTGATCATAGGCGGTTCTCCCGACATTCGTGAAGCGAGAGTACGCAACCGCCACACCTGACGTGGTGCAGATTCCAGCCCTGGATAACGACGGCGACTCCCGGAACAGCCTGCGGGTGGACCATTATAAACTGACAACCACTTCGAAGGTCACTCTTCGATCGTGTCTTCGCTGTCACTGCCGTGCAATCTGAAATCAAAATCGTTCCTGCCATCGAAGATGTCGACGACAAGTTCACTTTTCACGTTGTATTTCGAGGGAACGATGACATCTTTTCCTGCTTCACTCTCACTCGCGGCAGGTGCTTGAATTCTGACGACATATTTCCCGATTGCAGATTCGCCAGCTCCTTTAAGTTCCAGCGTAAATCGCCCAGCTTTATCAGTGGTGGCAATCAACGTCTGCCTTGCCGAGTGAAATGAAACTGTCGCATCAGTCAGCGGCGAACCGTCTAGCGTTACAGTGCCAGCCACCTCAGGAAGCCCACGCCACGCAGCATTGTCAACTGCAACCTCAGAACCGCAACCTGCGATCAATAGCACGAGGAGTCTCAGCCAGATTCTCGTCTTCATTGATTTACATTCCCAGTTCTTCACGACACCTGGTTTCTTGCCAACAGTCACCTAATGAATCAAAAGTTAGATGTGAAGATCGCAGAACTACCTGCCCTGCATTCAAACATTTCGAATACTGCAGTAGGCTCACCAACTGTAACTCGCTGGCATTGGAAGTCTCTTCACTCCTGAACCAGGTCAGAAAAATCAGAACCGCACGCCACAATCACTTCTTTAAAATTTGCGGCCGCAAAAAATGGATTCGCGGTCGCCGCTTGGCAGTCCTTGTTTCGGCCATCGCCATACTGGTGAGTATCGTCATAATTCGGGCGAGACTGGACCAGCCATCAGACGTAGAAATTAACCGCCTCTTGAACGAAAGCCGACACAGCGAACTACAGGAACTAAGACAACGCTATTCCGGAAATCAGTCGGCAATCAATTTACTGAATTCATTATCCGGCGATTTCGAAATGGCGCGTGGTCGCTGGCGATCGGCTCTGAATCACTATTCCGAAATCACTGCGGGAAGTCCGCAGGAAACCATTCATGCTCTTAGCAATTCCGCTCATTGTCTTCTGAACATGGGACATTCGGCACAAGCCGAACACATACTCAGGAGCGTTCTGAATCAGGCTCCCCTGCATCTGCAGTCCCAGAGGGATCTGGCGAATCTTCTGCTTGCCGGAGGTCGCTCGTACGAAGCAATTCCACACCTGATCTCACTGATCCGGATCGGGCAGTTTGAACGCGTTGATCTTGTTCTCTGCGCGTCTCCTGAACTGCTACAACTGTCCGCTGACCAGTTCGCCCAGGCCTGCCTTGCCGCTTTACCTGACGACCCGCGTCCGATGCTCGGACTTGCCCGGACAGCTCTCAGGAATAAAGAATTTGATTTCGCGAAATTGTGGCTGACCGACATCGTCACAAAATTTCCTGACACACCGGAAGCACAGGCAAGGTTGGGACAGCTCTATCTCGAACTCGGAGAAAGCGAGAATCTTGAACGATGGTATAAACAACTGCCGTCGAATGCGGATGAATCCGCCGCCATCTGGTTTGTGAAGGCGCAGTTGTATCAGCAACACAAGCAGCCCAAGGCTGCGACACGATGTCTCGCCGAAGTTCTGACACGATTTCCGGACCATGTCGCAGCGAATTACCAACTGACAACAGCATTACAGAATTCTAATCTGGCAGATGAGTCGAAGCAGTTTGCAGCGAGGTCCCAACTTCTCGCCCGAATTGAGCTACTGGCAAGTGACCTGGACGACTCGTTCGACCCGCCAATGTGCCGGGAAATGGTTAACGCACTGGCCAGACTTGGACGCTACTGGGAAGCGACCGCGTGGTGTCACATCGCCAAACGGGAACTAGCCAGTTCCGAGTGGTACGATAATTTTCTTAGACAATCCATTGCTGCAAACGTCCTGGATAGTCCGCGTCAATTCTCTCCGACCATCGCAGGCATTCTCCGGCGGCTTCGGAAATTTCCGTTGCCGAGTCTTACCGACCTCTTACAGGAATCAGAACAGTCATTGTCACTTCCAGACAATTTGCCGATTTCGTTCGTCGACGAAGCTGAAATGGCTGGTTTGAAGTTCATCTATCGAAATGGCTGCGATCCGGCGAACACCACTGAGTATCTCTTCGAATTCAACGGTGGGGGCGTCGGCGTGCTCGACTTTGATTGCGATGGCTGGCCGGATCTGGCGTTCACTCAGGCCGGCGACAAACCCTGGATTCCGTCGTCCGAGTCCGACATGTTATTTCGAAACGAGGACGGCCAACGATTTCGCCCCGTATCGGAGTCGGCCATCTTTATGGACACTCTCTACGGTCAGGGCATCACATCCGGCGACATCAACAACGACGGTTTTCCCGACTTATACGTTGCCAACTTTGGCGAGAATCAGCTCCACGTGAATAATGGGGACGGAACATTTTCGCAAAGTCCGGAAGCCACCGGCGGCAACAACTGGACTTCGAGCTGCGCCATCGCTGACCTATCGGGAGATGGATCTCCCGAGGTCTACGCTGTCAACTATCTGAATGCCGAGGAAGTCAGAAACAGAGACTGTCAGAGCAGCCAGACACCTCGCTGCTCGCCGTCGAATTTTACGGCCGGCAAGGACGCATTTTTCCTGAACCAGAGTGACGGAACTTTTGCGGACCGCTCAGCGGCGGCCAACGTGCAATCGCCATTCGGTAAAGGCCTTGGCATCGTTGTGGCGGATTTTAATGACGACAATCGCCTCGACGTCTTTGTTGGGAATGACACGACACAAAACAGTCTGTTCATTAATTCGATAAACGCCGCTGACGATTTTCCCGCCTATGAAGATCAGTCACTTCTGGCGGGCGTCGCATTTGATCGCCAGGGAATCGCTCAGGCATGCATGGGAATTGCAGCCGCATCACTGAACTTCGACGGCCATCCTGACCTGTTCGTGACCAACTTTTATAACGACGCGAATACGCTCTACGCAGCTCAGGGCGATGGGACATTTCGGGATGAATCCAGAGAAAGCCTGCTGGATCGACTGAGCTTCAATCTTCTGGGGTTCGGAACTCAATTCCTCGACGCTGACCTGGACGGTGATCTCGATCTGGTCGTGGCGAACGGTCACATCTATCGCTACCCCTCACCGTCATCAATCCCCTACCGCATGGTGCCTCAGGTCCTCAGAAATGTCGAAAACCGATTTCAAACCGTCGATACGTCCACTGCTGGCCCGTTCTTCGGCAGAAAGCAATTGGGGAGATCTGTCGCTCGACTCGACTGGAACCGCGACGGGCTACCGGACATCTGCATCAGCCACCTTGACTCTCCAGTTGCACTCCTCACAAACAGGACTCAATCAACTGGAGCCACACTGGAAGTTCGACTTGTGGGAGTCACATCGAGCCGAGACGCGATCGGTGCAAGAGTCACTGTCGGCGTTGACCACCAGCGAAGAACACAGCAACTCATCACCGGAGACGGCTATCAATGCAGAAACGAACAGTGTCTGCGGTTCGCCGTCCGGACGGGTCAGACGGTTACCGTCGTGGTTGACTGGCCATCAGGGGAAAGAACAAATCACAATATCCAGGTTGACGGAACAACGACAATCGCTGTCGTCGAAGACGGTCGCAGTTTTCTGCAGCACACAAGAAACCGTCGTCAGTTGCCGCCGAAAATGTAACATAAGTACACGTACACATTTAGTTTTAGAGGTTTCGTTTGATTGTTACAAAAACTTTCCGTTCCCAATTTTGGATGTTGTCAAATCAGTATTAGTTGATAGGTTGTATCGCACAAATCAAAGGTCATTCGACCGTCAATTCAATTCAATTCAGTCAGGTGCAACCAGACATCTGGCGTTTCTTTTTATTTCTTCTAAGGACTTTCGTACCATGAAGATCTCACCACATCTCATGCGTTCGCGTAAACAGGGTTTCACGCTCATTGAATTGCTGGTCGTCATCGCGATCATTGCAATTCTTGTGGCGTTACTGCTCCCCGCTGTTCAACAGGCCCGGGAAGCCGCCAGAAGAAGCCAGTGCAAAAATAACCTGAAGCAAATCGGCGTTGCACTGCATAACTACCACGACACCGCCAAGACCCTGCCACCCGGTGTTCATGGTATGTCCAATGGCTCGAACAATTGTAATGGTTGGGGATTCTCGTGGTACTACTCCATTCTCCCGTACGCCGACTCGGCGGGATTGTTTAACGAGCTTGCCACAACTGGATCACATCCTGGATATGTAGGCGGCGGATCGGGCGGAGCAGCGAACCGGCCAATCGCTCGGCAGGCAATCCTCAACTGGATGATTTGCCCATCGAGCGTCCTGCCGGAGCGACGTAACAGTACCAGCGGGCGTCTTACACACGCCAGCTACGCCGGAGTTGAGGGGGCGTTGAATATTGCCGGTCAGTTTACGTCGGGATATCCCGAACACGGGAACGCCGCCAGTGGCCGCGGAAGGTTTGCGCGTAGCGGCGTTCTGCTGGTAAACCGTCATATCAAATTCCGCGATGTGACAGATGGAACCAGTAATCAAGTTGCCGTCGCTGAAGCATCTGCCGTCATGAGAGATGCAGCCGGAGCCAGGAAAGTCGGAATGAGCGCCAGCTGGCCCCATGGATGGTTGATGGGTACGACCAGCTGCAGCCAGACGACTAACGAACGCCACTTCAATCTGTTGACCTTCCGCCATGCGATCAACGGGAACGACCTGCCCACACCGAAGGTCTGGACGAATTCACTTGGCCTTCAGGAGAATAACGGTCACAACAAGCCGTTTTCTTCTGAACATCCTGGCGGGACTCACGTCTTGCTGTTGGATGGAGGAACACGATTCATCGCTGAAACCATCGACAAGGTAACAATGAGCCGACTCTGTAGCCGCGATGATGAGGGTGAAGTTGGTGATTTTTAAGCAGCGTACACGGAGTTTGCCTTTTTGTCGTCACGTTGGCAAGATCCATGCGTGACGGCGAACAGGCTTGCCTCTGCAAAAAATCAACGTCAGCCCTGCAATCAAAACATTTTCAAAGTACATGACTAGACAATCTATCGACCAGATCATTGCCCGAAAGGTCTTATATTCAATATGAACATTGATCGAACAGGTACGTTGCTGCTGACTAGTCTTCTCGGTGTTTTCTCGATCGGATGCGGTTCGGGTCAATTAGAGCCAACCCCCGAAACTGAAGCCAAAATCACAAACGATGATTACCAGGAGGACATGGAGGCTGGCGCGAAACCTGAAGACATGGCAGCAACTAACGAGTAGCTGATCGCCATTGCATTGATTCTACGCATAATGAACGGGGACTATCTTACTTGAGGATAGTGCCCGTTTTTTTTGCTTGCGTCTGTCCCTGGCCTTTATCTGAACTGCCGACCCTCACTCATCGCCTGGGATTTGCTCAAAGGATGCACGTCGCTGCAAACGTAGCCCCAATCCCACATGCTCTCAACATAGCGATGTCTCCTTCGCATCGCCGGGCGTTGCAGTCAGGCTTTCCCCTTCGGGCGTTTCGGTCAAAACAGCTCTTCGATGGGCTGTTTGCCGAAATCGACCAGTGGGAACGGGCGACCCGCCGGGCCGGGCAAGTGAGATTCCAGGTTGTAGCCGAGCGATCGGAAGATGGTGGCGACGATGTTTCCCGGATCGCAGGGACGCTCATCCGGCACGCCGCCGATCGGATCGCTGCGACCGACCACCTGACCGCCCTGCACTCCGCCACCAGCAAAGTACGTCGTGAAGCACTGCGGCCAGTGGTCCCGCCCGCCTGCCGGATTGACTCGCGGAGTGCGTCCAAACTCGGCCAGGTTGCAGACCAGCGTGTTGTCCAGCATGCCTCGCTCGACCAGGTCAGAGATCAGTGCCGAATACGCCTGGTCGTACATGGGCGCAACGTCGTTCTTCAT
Source organism: Rhodopirellula sp. (assembly GCA_013203845.1). Lineage (GTDB taxonomy): Bacteria > Planctomycetota > Planctomycetia > Planctomycetales > Planctomycetaceae > JABMPE01. The sequence goes on from JABMPE010000440.1 coordinate 14,340, forward strand.
TCCCTCGATCGACGTGAACGGCTTCGAGCCGTGAATGTCCCAGGTAATCTCATCGAACACGGTCAGGAATGTATTGATCGTGACGAACCGAACTCCCGACTCGACCAGACGTCGAGCCAGCAGGCAGCACTGCCCGAACCGGTTTCGCCCGTAGCGGTCGCGGACTGCCGCCGGCTCCTTCGACAGGTCGAAGGCCTCGCGAGCCTGCGCACTTGTCATCATGCGGTAGGCCGTCTGGAAATTACTGTCGAGCAGCTTTGCATTGTCGCTGGCATCGAAACTTTTGACGGTATCGTCGACCAGATTTCGCAGCCTGCGCCGACGATCAAGTCTGACCGTTCCAATATCCGCTGGAGGCAGCAGGTCCGGAACCTGAAAGTTGTCTTTTGACGGGTCAGCATTCAACGCAAACGGATCGTGCGACTTGCCCAGGAAACCGCCCGCCTGACCGTTCGGAAGATTACCGCCACCACGTCCCATGATTTGGGGAAGCACGACAAACGGCGGCAGGTCAGTACGCCGCCCCTGTAGATAACTGGCGACTGCACCCGCGTGAGGCGTCTCAACACCACCTGAAAACTGCCGACCAGTCTGCATCATCTGCCACCCGGCGTCATGCACAGCGGCGCTGGTGTGATAGCAGGATCGGACGAATGAAATTTTGTCGGCGATTTCAGTGTGTCGAGGAAAGATCTCCGAAATCTCGATACCGGAAGCGTTGGTTGCAATCGGCTTGAACGGCCCGCGAATTTCAGCCGGAGCATCCGGCTTCATATCCCAGGTATCGAGCTGCGACGGCGCTCCAAGATTAAAGATCATGATCACGGAGCGATCATCGCTGCCATCGGCAACCAGTCCCTGCTCTTTGGCCTGTGCATGTTGAGCCAGCGAATACCCCGTCGCCCCCAGCGTTCCGACCTGCAGAAAGTCACGCCGCGTAACACCATCACACGTGTGGGCCGAACCTTGACCTTCGAACTGTAGCATGACAGCCTTTCCTCAACGGGCTTTCTGAGAAATCCTGAACACCGCCGTTTCGCGAGTTCTCACCCCGCAGGAACGGAACGTCATCATCGACGACTCAGTGAAAAGAGTCCAGGCCATACTGTTTCGATCGAGTTCTCCACCAGCATTGGACAGCATTGGAAACCTGCTGGAGAACACGCCCCGCTGGCGGTTTCTGTCACCGCTGCCGGAAATATCAGCCACGGGCGCGAACGGATCACGGACTGACGCTCAACGCGTCGGCAACAGGGGCAGTCGTTCTGCCCGGCCCTTCCGCACTCTGGTCGGCAAACCGCGGGATACGAGCACGAGCGTGGGGGCTTCAGAGTCGCGGCAAGAACTGACGTGGTGGTGACACGGTAACACTGGCCTCGGCCAACGGACGCCGAGCGTCGCTGGTACGAGTCAGGCAGGAAGAATCAGAGACCTCGCGTCATTTGGTCTCGGCGTTTACCGCCGGTTTGGCAGCAGTCTTCGCGGTGGGCAGAAGTTTGGCCAATCTGGCGTCGAGGTCTTGCGGAGCAATCGAGGTGGTGACTGCTTTACCGTCGGCATCGATCAGCCAGATTTGCGGAATTGTCGTCACGCCGTAGTGGACGGCGACCGGGTGGTTCCAGCCGCGGCGTTCAGGATCGGTGTGAAAAACCGTCCGCCAACTCATGCGGGACTTTTCCAGAAAGGCGTCAATGGCTGACTCGTCGGTGTCGAGGTTCACGCCCAGAACCTGCAGTCCCTGTGCTTCGTACTTTGCGGCGGTCGCAATCATGTTGGCCGCCTGCTCGACAAACGGAGCGGCCTGACTCGACCAGAAGACCACCAGCACCGGCGAACCTTTGAAATCGGCCACGGAAATGAATCCGCCATCGAGTGTCGGCCCACCAAGGTCGAGCGGTTTTCCGATCAGGTTCAGGCGTCGTAACGCCGGAATCGCCTGCTGAGCTTGCGGCGTATCCGCGTACTTCTGGCGGAGCGTTTCGAAGCAGAGGATTGCTTCCTCGCGCATGCCGTGGAAATCACACGTCGCGCCGGCATCGTTCAGCAGTTCGACGGCTCGCTGCTGCTCGTCCGGAAAACGTTCGGCAAAGGATCGAGCCTGACGGGAGAACTCCTGGAGATAACGAACATCCTGCTGCCCGGAATATTCCGCATTCTTGTGAGCAAAACGGGCGAGAATGTAAGCCGATTCCGACGCTGCTCGCGACCTGGGATCACGCTTGTAGAACGAGTCTGCAAAGCTGAACAACGAATCGATACTGTCCTGGTCGCCCTGCAGCGACAATTCGAGCAGCGATTCCATCAGCCGGTGAACCGCGACGTTGAAGACCGCTTCGAGTTCCGGGTCCTGGTGAGTTTTAGCGATGGCTTCTTCAGCAAGTTTGACGATTTCCTGGTTGCGGGATCGTCGAGCCGCTCGCTGTTTTTCGATGTCGTCCGTTTCTGGAAAAGGCTGCATGCGAAGCTGAGTCATCTGCAGAATCAGCCAGCGCGGCGAACCTTTTTCAGGGGGCGCACTGGCTTCCCGCTGATTCGCAGCAGCAGCGGCTTGCGCTTCGGCCGAATTCAGATCGGGAACGGACGGCGTCCCTGCTGAAATCGAAGCTGTGGGAGGAATTCCGGAATTCGACGGTTCGGCCGCCGGAGTCGACATGGTTGTCCCGCCTCCGGAATCAGTCCCGCCTGCGGAACCCGCAGACGGCGGCGGCGTGGATTCGCCACCGCAACCAGTGACGAATAAAGCGAAAATCGCTGTGAGCCCAAACAGGCGGTCCCGAGCTATCTGCATTGTTCTCTCCATCCCTTGAGAGCACGTTTCAAACGCGATCCATCGTCAGTCAAGCAGCTGGATTCCGTGCTCCCCGCACAAAAATTCAGATGCTTATTGACCGCATTCCGTCTCGAAAGACGGCATTTATATCCGCGAAAAACCTGCCACCGACATCGCGGACCTTCTCCACGAAAACCGGCCCGGCAGCGATTTGTAGTTCAATTCGTGAAAATGGGACAAGAACAGTGTCTGGCACACAGTTGTTTTTAACGAGGTCACGTGTTCTCGCGAGCGGCGGACGGTAGTCCGATGGCCCCGGAAATCCAGCGAGAACGAGAACGTTGAATCATCTGAGGCTCGCAAGCTTAAGCCCTGTCACACGCCGAGACGGGATTAACCGCAGGGACAGCATGTAGGGAAATGTTACGCAAAGATTTCGGTAATCGGATGGCCGTCGGCGATGCGGTAGGGGCGGTTGGTCTGGTCGTGCATTTCTGTCTTTGGATCGTGACCGAATCGCCAGTAAATCGTCGCGGCGAGGTCCGCCGGTGTGACCGGGTTTGTCTCCGGATATGCACCAATCCGGTCGCTTGAGCCGAAAACGGAGCCGCCGCGAATTCCACCGCCAGCCAGCAGTATGGTGTAGCAGTCTGGCCAATGGTCTCGCCCGGCGTTGCCGTTGATCTTTGGCGTGCGACCGAACTCGCCCAGCGCCACCACCAGTGTTGATTCCAGCAGGCCCTGGTCATCCAGATCGTCGATCAGCGCTGCCAGAGCCTGGTCCGCCTGCGGCAGCAGATACCGCTTGTGCTGAAGAAAGTTCTGGCCGTGCGAATCCCAGTTCTGCCCCTGCTGACGAAAGTCGTGGACGTTGACAAAACGGACGCCCGACTCGACCAGACGCCGAGCCAGCAGCAGATTCTGGCCTCGCAGATTCCGGTGTGGAGCACTTGCTGCCGCACCGTCGCCAGGTTGCGCCTGCGGTTCGACCATTCCGTAGCGTTCCCGCAGAGCGGTCGGTTCGTCTTCGATTTTCAGTGCCTGTTGCAGCTTTGTCGAATGCAGCAGCTCATGAGCTTTATTGCGAAACTCGCCAAATGCCTGCGGATGAGTCGCCAGCGTCGGAGCGATGTCCAGCCCGGTCAGTAATTCCCGCCGTTGCGAAATTCGGTCCAGCGTCAGCTCGGCCGGTCGGTTCAGCGAGTCCATCTGGTAGCGCAGTGTTTTCGAATCACCACTGACCAGTAGCGGGTCAAAGCGGTGACCAAGAAATCCGCCGCCCTGGCAGGGAGTCGTCACCACGTTATGAAACTGCCAGGGCAGCATGGCGTGCGGGACGTCGAGTTGCTCGCCGGAACGCAGCATCGACAGCACCGCTCCGTGACAGGGGAAGAATTGATCCAGCACGGCAAACTCTTCACGGTCGCCGTTCGGTCCCTGTCGACCGGTGTGAGTTTCCGTCGACGCGGAATCGTGCAGCCGGTTGGTGTGATGCATGCTGCGCACCAGCGCGACCTTGTGCATGACTTTGGCCATGTGCGGCAGATGCTCTGAAATTCGCAGTCCCGGCTGAGAGGTTTCGATGCTGGAGAATTCTCCACGGACGGAATCCGGTGCGTCGGGTTTTACGTCGTACGTGTCCAGGTGGCTTGGTCCTCCGTAATAAAAGACGACGATACACGCCCGGATCGAATTCGGAGCGGCAACACTGGGCACGGTCGCCGCGCCGGCAGCGCACGCTGATTTCACCGCCGACAACGAACTCAACAATCCAAGCCCGCTTCCCATCTGTAAAAGCTGTCGCCGGGAAGGCTGGTGAGAATGAAGTTCGATCGGGAATTCAAACATGATTCGCTCGCCAAAGAGGATCGGCAGATCATATCAGAGGCCGGCTGACGACCGAGTGTGAATCCAGGTTCCGGTTCTCTCGATCATCGTTGGGTGTCCGATTCGTCGGTGTCTGGCGACGGGTGTCTGGCTCGCTGTGGGTGGCTGGTGGTCGAGCTTGCGAGCCCCCAGTCCTGCGAGCTTCAATTTTCTGGGGGCTTGTCGCTCGTGCCTCGCTCCGCGACCCCAGCCACCCGGTGTTTCAGGAAGCTGGCAGGGCCGGTTCCTACCGGCCAGAGTTTTGAATTCCGAATGACTCGCCGGTCGGTGGGAACCGGCTCTGCCAACGGTTCAGCCCTTCGTGCGGAAGCCGATCTTTTTCAGTTCGTCGCGGACCCGGTCCAGGTTGTTACCCTGGATTTCGAGTTCGTCGTCTTTGAGCGTGCCGCCGGCTCCGCAGGCGGATTTCAGTTTCGTGAGCAGTCCTGGCAGGTCGTTACCTTCGGCGGGCAGTCCTCGAACGACGGTGACCGTTTTCCCCTTCTTTCGCTTCTCGACCGCCAGCCGCGCGGTCTGTTTACCGGGTTCGAGTTTTGCAACCGGCTCGGGCGGGCACTGGCAGACTTCCTCCAGCTCGCCACAACGTTCGCAGGTGGGCGGTCGGTCAAATTCTGTTCCTTCGAAAAGCCTCATGATGGATCCTCCGTTTCATTTATCGTCCGGGTGACCAACCATCGTTGGTCATTGTTTGTAGGCTGGAACGAGCGCAGCGCTGTTCCGGCAGAAGCCGCTACAAGTAGCGGCAACGGTGAACCCGATCCCGTTTGGTTTGTTCGGATTGCCGGAACAGCGCTGCGCTCATTCCAGCCTACGAAATCCGTTCCAGCCTACACTTGCGGAAGGTCAGGGCTCGCCCCAGTCGGAATCGGCGGTGCTGGTGTCTGGTTCTTCACCGCCCCAATCGATGTCGTAATCTCCGGCTGTGACAAAGCGGTGAAACGACGACCAGGGCCAGTCGCGGACTCGTTTCACCAATCCGTGCTTGCGAGGATTCCAATGGATGTAATTGCAGCAGCGTTCGAGGTCGGATTCGTCTCGAATGGTGTGTTCCCAGAAGCGAGGTTGCCAGACTCCTCGTTGCCCTTTCTTTGCCTGGCCTGCCGTGGCCATCGATTCTGGCATTCCGGCATCCAGCCATGAACGAGTGAATTCTTCTTTGATTCGTTTCAGACGAACTGAGTAATCCGCGTCGCCTGGTGGGAGATTCATGATCAAATGCCAGTGGTCGGGCTGCAGGACGGTGGCGAAAATCTGAAAAGGTCGGTCGTCACGGACCCGGTCAATCGCTGATCGAAGAAACCGTCGTCCGGCATCGGTCGTCAGGATCGGACGACGATTGCCGGTCACCACCGTGAAGAAGAACATGCCACCTGGAACAAACCACCGCCGGAAATCTGACATGGTCGGTCTCTCAGAACCGTCAGTGGGAATTCGTAGGCTGGAACGAGCGTAGCGCTGTTCTGGCATGGATGTTTCACGGTGGCAAATTCTGGCGGGTGGTTCAACTCTGCCCTCGAAAGTGTTCTACAGATCGTCCCGCAGTTATGCCGGAACTGCGCAGAATTTGTTCCAGCCTACGAAAGACTTACGGACACAACCTCGTTGATGCAGGTCCGGTTGTGGCGGATGTTGCGGTTGGGGAAGCGGGTGAAGAGAGGTTGTCGTTGCGGGCGGAACGTTGCCGAAGACACGAGGTGAGTTGGACTGTCTCCCGTCTTCAGTGAGTGCTCATGATTGCTCGCGCGTTTCAATCTGATCGCGATGAACCGTTCGCTGGAGATCCCGGCAGAGCAGGGGGGGGGAGTTCACCGCGTGACGGTGTCCAGCCAAAACCGCTGAGTCGGCGTGTGCGAGGTGTGGTTTCGGTGCTGCTGATTCTGCATCTGGTGGCGATTGCTTCGGCACCGCTGGCGATGGAGCCGGCGTCTTTGCCCGCTCAGAAAGTGTTCGCGGTTTTCAGGCCGTACCTCGATGCCGCGTTTCTGAATCACGGTTACCACTTCTTCGCCCCCGAGCCAGGGCCGAGTCATTTGATCCGGTACGAGCTGACGTTTTCGGACGGGCGAGTTGAGAACGGAATCCTTCCGGATCCGGCTAAACAGCGGCCGAGACTGAATTATCACCGGCACTTCATGCTGAGCGAGTTTGCCAACACGCTCGCGGTAGATGATTCGCAACAGTCAACGCTGCAGACGCTGAGTCGATCGTTCGCGCGACATCTGATGAACGAGCGGCAGGCGGAATCGGCGACGCTGTTTCTGAGGCGGCATTACATTCCCTCGCCACAGCAGGTGCAGGCGGGAACGGAATTGGACGCGGACGAGCTTTATGCCGAGCGTCCGCTGGGAACGTTTTCGTTGGCCGAATCGGCGGTTGTACGGCTGGCGGGACGTTTGCAACTGCCGGGCGACCTGCAGGCTGGCGAGGTGACTCGATGATTGGTCGTTACCTGCGAGGTCTCTTTCGAGCAACGAGTACCGGGTGGAATCGGTTCTGGTTTTCCGCGGCTGATCCGGCTTCGCTGGCAGTGATCCGGATCGCAATTGGGATGCTGCTCGTCTATTCGCACGCGGTGTGGGCGATCAATTCGGACGGATTCTTTGGCGACAACTCGTGGCTCAGCAGCGAGGCGATGTCGGCGATTCAATCCGGCGGGTACGCGGCGAGTGCGTTGTGGTGGGTTGATGATTCGCCGTCGCTGATTGCAGCGGTGCATGGTGTCGCGCTGTTGAATGCTGTGTTGCTGACGATCGGGCTATGGTCTCGCGCGGCGACTCCTGTCGCGTTCCTGCTGACCGCTTTGTTCGCGAATCGAAATCCCGCCGCGTTGTACGGTTTCGATCAGGTGCTGGGATTCGTCACGTTGTATCTGTGCGTGAATCCAGGGAACGGCTGGCTGTCCATCGATCGCTGGCGAGAATTCCGACGACGAGAGAAGGATACTGGTTCTCACGGAGTGAGCGATTTTGAGATTGTCGTCGCCCGACCGAGTGTTTCGGCAAACATTGCGACGCGGCTGATTCAGTTGCATCTGTGTTTGATTTATCTGGTGGCCGGGCTCGCGAAGCTCAAAGGGGCCGCGTGGTGGAGCGGCGTGGCCTTCTGGGGAGCGATTGGCAATCTCGAATACCAGACGCTGGATATGACGTGGCTGGTCAACTGGCCGATGATTGTCAACCTGTTGACTATTTCCGCGTTGGCCTGGGAGATTTCTTACGCGGCTCTGGTGTGGAACCGTTGGGCGCGACCACTGGTGTTGACTTACGCCGTCCTGCTGCACGCCGGGATCGCCGTCTGCTTCGGGATGATGACGTTCGGGCTAGCGATGATCGTCGCGAATGTGGCATTCGTCAGTCCGGTCGTGATGCGGTCTCTGTTTCGGCGCGACAATGCTAACCCCTGGCTGGCGGCATTGGAGCGGTCGTCACGTTCTCAGTTCAGTAACGAACCCGGCGTCGAGCCAGTCGGTATTTCGCTGCACTGAGTCGAAAATGCAAAAATGCAGGTGCGAGGTCCCCGCCGATCAGTCGTTATGGAGCTGTCGCAACCGACCGGACAGTCGCAGCATGAGCTGAATTCGCTCGAACTCGTTGAGCCATTCCTGCGTGACCTGATCGAGCAGAGACTGCTCCGCGCCGCCGATGCCGGTCGGGCAGGCGGCACCAAGTTGAGTTTCGGCCATGACTCGATATTTGGAGAGCGTTCGGTCTCCGTAGCGTCCGCACACGAAGTTGTCTTCACTGAGAAAAAGTGCTGACGGGACTCGTGCGGCACCGCAGGTTGAAAGAGCGTTTGCCAGGTCGGGGTGCTGATCGCGGTCAAAGAATCGCAGGTCGATCGTGCCGTTTGACGCGGCGACGAAGTGGTCGAAGATCGGGCACTGGTTGCCGCAGTCTCCGCCCCACGCGCCGGCGACAACCAGGACCTTCATCTGTCGAACGAAGCCGGACAGTAC
>JABMPE010000052.1 GCA_013203845.1 Rhodopirellula sp.
GGTTCTAGAGGCGGTGACTTACCAGCGATACGTGGTTCTTCACAAGTCAGTTAAAAACAGGGGATGCTTTGAGTCGGAATGTATTTTTCTGACGCAAAGCTCCCTTTTTTCTGCATTGCTGGACTGCGCGAACACGAAAAGAAAGATAATCACTCGTTGCCAGGGACGGCGTCGAGTGACACATCAACGAAGCCATGGATTGGTAACTACGATGAAGAAATCTGCTGGTTGTGTTGCATTGGCTGTTCTGACGGCAATCGCCGCGTCAGGCTGCAATAAATCTGCTTTTCAGTCAGACCTGGCTACTCCGAAATTGCCGGCTCTGATCGGAAATACCGACAAGCTGGAATCGCAACTCAGCATCGCCCGCCTCCAGGAGCACCAGGGGCAACTCAGAGATGCTACCGACAGGTACCAGCAGCTTGCGGCAAAGAACCCGAAGAACTCGACGATTCCACACCGTCTGGGAATTATCGAGAGCAAAGCTGGCAATCACGATCTGGCGAACCAGCACTTTCGTCGGTCGTTGGAACTCGATCCTCACAATGCCGAAGTCCTGACTGACTGGGGCTATTCGCTCTTTCTGCAGGGAAAACTGACCGAAGCCGAGACCGCCTTGCGGCAGGCACTGAAAGAAACTCCTGGCGATGCCAGAGCGACTAACAATCTGGCACTGGTTCTGGGGCACGCGGGTAAAACTGAAGAAAGCCTGGCACTGTTCCGTCAGGTCAGCGGTGAAGCGGCTGCATGGGTGAACCTGGGCTACGTTCACGTCAGCCTGGGAGAAGGCGAGAAAGCGGCCAAATGCTTTGCGGAAGCCTTGAATATTGACGACAAGCTCCAAACCGCAGCCAACGCTCTGGTTCAGATCGCCGACCTGCAGCAGCAGGCCGAACAACGTGCAGCTCGCAAGCGACAGATTGCGGCGGCAGAAACATCAGAGACGACCACGAAGCCGGAGATTTCAGCGGGCAGCATTGTGCAGGTGCTGGCTGAAGTCCCTGCGGTGACTGACAAGTCTGCGAAACGATCGGACGTCGCACTGGCACACGCGATTGGAACGCAGTCTGTTCAGCGGGCAGCACCGTCGCGAAAAGGCAAATCTTCAGTACCGGTCAAATAGCGATCCGGCCGAGGGCCAGTCTGGCCGGAACGGACGCCGGAACGTTGTTGAGAAACCAGCTTACGAGGCTCCGAGTTCTCTTGATCGTTCAGTGGCGGCCTGGACTGCGTTCATTAGAGTTCCTCGGAGCCCGCCGGCTTCCAGTGCGTGAATTCCGGCGATTGTTGTTCCGCCGGGACTGGTGACCGCGTCCTTCAATTCGCCTGGGTGCTGACCTGTTTCGAGAACCATTCTGGCGGCTCCCAGAAGTGTCTGTGCGGCGAGTCTGGTGGCGATGTCGCGTGGGAGGCCGACTCGCACCGCGCCGTCACTCAACGCTTCGATAATCTGGTAGGCATAAGCTGGCCCACTCCCGGACAACCCCGTCACCGCGTCGAGCAGCTTTTCGTCGACACGCACAGCAATTCCGACGGTTGCCAGCATCTCCTCGACCAGCTTCGCATCTTCGGTCGTGGCCGAACCGCCGGTGGAAAACGCAGCGGCGCACTCGCTGACAAGGCACGGCGTGTTTGGCATGACACGAATGATCCTGCGGTTTGCCCCCAGCGCTGACTCGTAAACGGACAACGACAGCCCAGCGGCGATCGAGATAACGAGATGCCGGTCTTCCAGTTGCTTCGACAGTCCTTGCAGGACCAGCCCCATTTGCTGTGGCTTAACGGCAAGAAACAGCACGTCGCAGTCGCTGATAACCTTCGAAGTGCCCTCAACAACTCGAGCAGAAGTCTGCTTTGCAAACGCATCGAGTGCTGCCGGAACAACGTCTGTCGCGACGACTCGATCGGCGGAAACGAATCCAGCAGAGATCAGCCCCTGTGCCAGAGCTGTAGCCATACGGCCCGCACCGATGAATCCAACCGTGAGATTTGCAGATGGTGTCATGAATTACGCTCGGCTGACGGAAGTGACAGTTTCAGCAACGCCGTTCTACGGCAGAGCATCGAATCGATGGCTTGCGAAGTGCAGGACGAATCCGGAAACAGGGAATGTACAGAATCCGCAGAGGAAACGCCTCATCGCATTCGCCCCACCAGACTCATCGCCAAACAAATCATGGCGACAGGTCCGGCGTCACCCTGCAATCGTTTTCACGACGATTCGAAGACGATTTCCGTTTGCCGGATTCAATGACTGAAGGTCACCGCTTTGGAGAACGGTTCGTCGCTGCGGCTGAGTCCCTGCAGGACATGGGCGAGTGTCAGAATTGCGTCGCATGCCGGGAATGATTCACGGAACCAGTACAGGCTGGATTGGCCGCCGCTGAACGAAGCGTTTGACTCTCGCATTGTTCGACTGATCGAGCCTGCCGAGTCGCCTCCATTGAGCAGTTCGTTGGGTGCGATCAATGACTGCACCCTTTCCACGACCGCAGACTCAGCAACGACCGGGGCATTGGGATGATCGATCCGGCTTTGTCGCGCGAGTAGTGCTGTCAGGCTGACCGGATCAACGGGTCGTCCTCGCTCGTCGACAAACCAGCATTGCGATCCGTCGTCGTCAATCAGAATTCCCAGGTGTGCATTTCGCTTTTTGATCAGGCTGACGATTCGCTCGATCAGAACTTCATGTTTCAACGGAGCATTGACGGCAACGGTCGTTTCGACTTCGAAAAGTTCACACGCCAGTTTGGAAAACAGCTTGCGAATCGTCTTTCGAGTCGAACGCGGTCGAGCGGCGCAGACAACCCGCAGAGGACGCAACGCGTGAAAATGTTTCCACAGACCGGCTTCATAGGGAATTGTTGCCTGAAACGCTCTTTGAAAAGCGGCACTACGGGTCGGACGCGTCACACCGGCTTCGAACTTTCGCTGGACTTCGTCCAGTCCTTCTCCGAGAGACAGCGGAGACGCGCCTTCCCGGTAAAGATCAAGACCGGACCAGGAAGCATCGTGACCAGCACCGCTGACGAACAAACCACCCGCAACCTGTAGATGGTCGACTGCAAAAGCAAAACACGGTCGAGTCACCAGTCCCACATCAATGACCGGACAGCCCATCATTCGTAAGTCGTCAATGACCGCAGATAGAATCGCTGGCGACGACGGACGCTCGTCATAGCCCACGACGATCGATGGACCGCGTCGTGACGGTTGATGCGATCGACTTCCTGTGACTTGTCCCGCCGCATGTGTCTGCCGACCGGTCAGCGGCACGTCCTGCCAGAGTAAACTGGCAAACGCCGCTGCAATTCTGCCAGCGATGGCAGGAGTCAGGTCGTTAAGATAGACGCCTCGCACGCCATCACGTGCGAAGAGCGGTCGCTGACGCCCACGGGCTTCCGTCTGATAAATTCTTTCGACCGTTTCCGGATTCAGTTGCCCGGTGTCATGCCGATGCTGGCATTGTCGACAGGCCGGATAAAAGGCGGCCAGCCGTGAAAGATGGATCGCTCGGGAAATCGAATGATCTTCGCCGGGACATCGATACTCGGTCGTCGCCGACGCCGACACGATTGGCCCGGTGATTCGCAGATCGGACTCTGCTGGCTCTTCGTATTCCGGTTTGTCGTCGACTCTGTTCGGGACGCTCGTCGCTGCTGACAAGCCACCTGACGATGCCGATTCGATCGGCTGATCAGGTGCGTCGATCGGGTTGCTCGAATAGATTTCGTCTTCGGCGTCCATGCCGCAAGCTTTCTCGTCGTAAGACTGGTTGATTTGTGTCCCAATCGTCGGGACGATTCTCCGCACACGCATGAGGGGCGGCGGCGACCGGGTCGGGAATCTTCCCGGAATTCTGATTCGTCGGTCAATCTCGATTCGTCACCCAGGCCGTCCACACCTGAAACTTTGTGAAACCATGCACGCCACCGAACTGCTCAAGTCTATTCCCAAAGAACCGGCATCCGTCATCGTGCTGGTGGGCGATGAGCGAACGCTGAAAACCGACGTCACGAACGCTCTGTTGCGAGTTGCGTTGCCGAACGAAGACGACGCACCGACGCGCTACACCGGCAAAGACGTTGACATGAAGTCCGTCCGTGACGAGTTGCTGACGATTTCGATGTGGGGCGATCGCCGCGTGGTTGTGATCGATGACGCCTCCGACTTTGTCACCGCGAATCGGTCTGCTCTCGAAAAATATGCCGAGAAACCCGGTAAAAAGTCCGTTCTGATTCTCGACGTAAAAACGCTCCCGAAGAACACGCGGCTTTACAAAATCGTCAACAAGAATGGAATGATCGTTGAATGTTCGGAACTGAAAGGAGCCGCACTTAACAAATGGGTGCATGAGACCGCCCAGCGATCTTACGGCAAGACAATCGACCGGGACGCCACTCAGCTGCTCATCGAACTGGCCGGGTCGGCCCTGGGCCAGCTTGACCAGGAACTGTCCAAGCTGGCTTCTTACGTTGGTGATCTGCCATCGATTGATCTGGAAGCGGTTCGTCGACTTGTCGGCGGCTGGAAAGCTGAAACCACGTGGGTGATGACCGACGCTGTCCGCGATGGTCGACTGGGCGATGCTCTGACAGCACTCGACAAACTGCTGAACAGCGGAGAATCGCCTCATAAAATTCTCGGCGGAATTGCTTATGTCTTTCGGAAGATGTCCATCGCAACCGAACTATCGCGGACGGGACTTCAGCTGAACGCGGCCCTGAAACAGGCAGGTGCGTTTCCACACGAGTTTGACCTGGCGGGACGTTACCTGAAACGCATCGGTCGCCCGAAGGCGGCCAGCATCGCCTCCTGGTTACTGGAAGCCGAGACGGGCCTGAAAGGCGGCAGCCGCATGCCCGAGCGCAACCAGATTGAACTGCTGCTGGTACGTCTGGCGGGAGCGGCATGACCGAAGACCGCGACGACGTGCAGGCGGGTAACAGGGAGATTCAGCGACGTCGTTCCGGCAACTTGAACCCTAATGCCGGAACGGCGTAGCGTTTGTTCCCGCCTACCTGATCGCCGCTTTACTTTGCCGTCTTGTCGAAAAACGGAAACAACTCTCGCAGCTCAGCTTTCGAGGGCTGATGGCCGTATTCGCAAATCTCGTACGCTTCCGCATGTTTGACCGCTTTGCCAGCTTCCTGCCCGTACCATTCAATCAAAGTGTCCCGGTAGAGGTCTGCGATGCGACCATTTCTGCGACTCCATGATTGCCGCAGGATTTCTTTTCTCGCAACAGAATCGGCGGCCTTTCGCTGGATCAACGTTTCTTCTGAACCCAGTGCGCCGCCCTCGTACACCTGCGACACCAGAGCATCCACGGCGTTGACCTTCTCGTCGAAGACATCGTCCAGCGAGATCGCGATATCCGGTTCGAAGGCGTAAGGCTTCTTGAAGCGGTCCGGGTAGTACATGAAGACGGGGTTCTTCTTCAGAGGTTTCGTGTCGGGAACAAAAAACGGAACAGAAACCATGAACGCCGCGTCCTGCACGAGAATCCCTGTGTAGCGATGGTCCGGGTGGTAGTCGTTCGGGCGGTGTGAGAGAACGAGGTCGGCATCCCACTCCCGGATCAGTCGGGCGATCGTGCGACGATTCTCCAGCGTGGGCATCAGCTCGCCATCGTGGATATCGAGCACCTCGACGGCCGTGCCCATCCGGCGTGCCGCTTCCTGTACTTCCTGCGTTCGACGAATGGCCAGCGGTCCTCCCGATATTTCCCAGTGTCCGAGATCTCCGTTAGTGACGGACACGAGTTTCACATGATGCCCCAGCTTCGCCCACTTGATGGCAGCTCCACCCATCTGAAACTCAGCGTCGTCGGGATGCGCACCGAAAGCGATGATGCGAAGCTTGCCATCGTCGGCCTTCTCGTCAGCGGATGCTGTCGCCCGAAACTGAAAACACAAAGCCAGAAACAGCAGGAGTGTTGTCAAACGTGTCATTACCTTGGCCTTTTGAAAGAGAATCACTGATCAACGAATCGAGGTTGATGTCTGTGGAACAACGGGTTGTTAATCGGCGGAATGTTGGGACTGACGCAGGGGCGCTAAGTTGCGGAGTTTCGTTAAGAGTTTCATCTGACTCCTTTGCGGGACTTTGCGTCGCTGCGGCTTTGCGTCGCTGCGGCTTTGCGTCGCTGCGGTTTTGCGTCGCTGCGGCTTTGCGTCAGATTGTGAACTCCAATTCCTGTTGCGAGGCACGTGTAATAGTCCCTTTGTCGCTGTCTGAAAACGGAACGAACAACGCCGAGGCCTCGCAGGAACTGCGAAACCTCGGCGCTCTTAATTCAAGCTTGCCGAGCAGTTGATACGTTAGGTTACTGCCCGTCCGTCGCAGCTGGCTTCTCAGTGGCCGCGTCAGCTTTTTCTGCCGGCTTCTCTGGCGCCGGTGCAGCCTTAGCGGGTGCAGGTTCTTCGGTCGGAGCTTTTGGTTTAGCGGGTGCTGCTTCCGCAGGCTTCGCCGCGTCTGGTTTTGCGGTGTCTGGTTTTACCGGTTCCGGTGTGGTTGCGGCAGGTTTTGCGGCGTCGGTTGCTGGTGCGTTACGGGCAGGAGACTTGCCATCCGTAGCCGGAACAGCTGGTTTAGCGACTTCTGGCTTCGCATCAGCGGTCTTAGCTGCCCCAGGCAGAGACTTCAGAATCGCTGCCGCAGGATCGCCGACGGGTGCAGCGGCGTCAGTCTTGTCATCGCCTTTTTCAGACTCATCCTTCTCTTTTGCCTTAACCAGCTGATCGCGATTCAACCTCAGCTTGTCGAAGTCCTCTTCTGTGATGACGTAGTACCAGTCGGCAAATCGGTCGTTGAGTTCGTCAACTTTCTTCTGGCCCTCTTCCGCCTTTGTTTTGCGATCCTTCACGTCGGATTCATACTTCTTCTGATCCGCCCGAAACTTTTCAATCGCTCGCTGGTAAATGTCACCCAGGTCTGGCTTGTTTTCCTTCTTCTCCTCGGAAGCTGCGTCATCCGTTTTGGCTTTGGCCTCGTCGGTTTTGTCCGCTGCATCCGCCTGCTTTTCAGTGTCTTCAGCCGGGGCGTCTGCCGCCTTTTCAGCCGGCTTCACCACGTTGCCTTGATCGTCGACTTCAACGCCTTCTGGAACCTCAGGCTTGATCGGAGCAACAGGTTCTGCACCCAGCAGGTCTTTGTTGAACGACGCGCGAACAATCAGATAACGACTCTTCGTTTTCTTCTCATTTTCGTCGTCGCTGCCGTCTTCCTTCTTGTCGTCGCCGTCTTCTTCTGAGCCAGCAGGACCAGCTGGTTTCTTTCCGGCTTTCGACTTTTCTGAATCAGCTTCGGCATTAGTGCCGCCGATTTCGATCTCGTCGTCAGTGCCTTCAAACTCGTTGCCAAAGCTCATGTGAAATCGCACGCCGTCTTTCAGTGAAGCGACCAGTTCTCCAGCTTTGGCGTAAAGCCGGAAGTCGTTCTCCTCGCGGTTCTGATAAACTTCAAACCCCTTCGTGACCAGACTCCCTTGAACCATCTCGATGACCTGGTTCACGATCTGTGGGTTTCTGGCCGCATTTGGCGGCAACGCGATTGAAAGGTCACCCTGTAGAATCGGCTTCCCACCCAGTTCAGGCTTGCGACGAACGCCGGACAGCTTGAGGTTATCGAGCACGTTGACCATCTCGGTAACGCCGTCTTTGTTGACTTCTTCCGTCTCTTCGCTGATGCCGTCCAGAATCCACGGATCAGTGGACTTTGCGCGGGACAGTTTGGCGTCGACAACTTCGGTGTAGGATTGGCCGTCGACCTTCGTCGAACGAGCTTCAAGCTTTGTCAGGTCGTCGCGGTCCAGCTTCAACAGGTCGGCTTCGACCCAGTCGCTGAACTTTGTCGAGATGTCGACTTCCAGTTGAGTGATGTAGGTTTCTTTTTCATCCGGCTTGCGGACGTAATACTGATTGTCACCCTCTGGTAATTTTTTTCCGATGATCAGGTCAGCAACAGCGATCTCACTGTCCTTCATTAGAGTCAGTCTCTGCCCTCGCCCCTTCAGAGTATCGGTCCCTTCACCGAGCGGGTCGATGACACCGAAGCGTTCGTGGTCGGCAGCCACGCGACTCGCGATGGCACCGCGTTTCACGCCGATGAGCGTCCGGGCGGTCTTAGCCAACCGTTCTTCACCGTCGGCGGGGTAGTTGTGGTGCGAAGGGATTCGCCAGGTGCCTTCTTTCTTTTCAACAGTGAAAACACGAGCCGAAGCCGTGTTTTCGTTGTAGGCGACAACCCGGACGGCGGTCGCCAGATTTGGATCTTTAAAGTCCGCAAAGAACGGCTTACCAACATTGGCGAAGTCGTCGATGGGCGTCGGACGAGTCAGCGAGCTGGTTAGTCCCGCAAGGCCAGCCATCACGGCGGCGGCGACAACGAATTTAAGAGTCTGGCTGTTGTTATTCATTCTTCTCACCCGGTGAATTCAGGTTGAGGTGGATAGATTCAGAAGGTTGAACGCAGGGTCGATTTACTGGCGGGAAAGCCGGCGAACTTCTTCGATGTCTTTCTGCTCGGCTGTCAGTCGCAATCCGAGAACGAGCATCCCCAGCAGAATTGACGGGACTGGCGGGAAGATAACAGCCCAGAACCGGAACTCATTTTCGGTTTGTTTGATCTGCCGTTGTTCGCGAGCTTTCAGCTGCTCGAGTTTCTCCGCCTTGTCCCGATCGATATTGGCTTTCTCAACGTCCAGTTCCCGCTGCTTCCGCTGTGCGGCAATTTCCATACGCTGGCGTTTTTCAATCAAGGTAAGCGTCTCGTCAGAGTCGATCTTTTCGATTTCCTTGTCGAGTTCTCCGGTAACTTTCTTAAGAGCCTCTTCGGCTTCCTTCTCGGCTTTCTCACGTTCGTCCTGAGAAATCTGGCGAAACAAATCTGCTTTGCGCTGCACTTCCTTGAGTGTCCGATGTTGTGGTCGTCGTTTGCGAAGGTCCACGTAAGAAGTGTCGCCCGCCAGGACGTCGACGCAGTTCAGGATGAACTTCACGTTGTCGAGCTTCAGGCCGTGCATGTCACTCTGCACGACGTTGAACAGGGCGTCTGAAACGATGTCGACGTCGGCGACGTAGATCACGTTGATCTTGTGCTTCTCACCCTTCTCGCCGGTGATATGCGCCGCCACGACATCGGCTTCACCTGTCAGCACGCGCCGCACCCGTGACGGGTCTTTAGGCTGAATTCCGAAGAAACTCGATCCCATCAGGTCAGACCATTTTGAAGAACCTGATCGCAGGCCAATCCGAAGAAGCGGCTCAAAGTTCAAACCGCTGTTTTCCCGAGGGCGAATTCGTCCTGAGTAAAGCATCAGCAGTTCCTGCAGTCCGCTGGTGACATCACTCTTTGTGCTGATGGCTTCCGGATTGCCGTTCAGTGGTGTGATGAAAACGTAGTCTTGAGGAAGGTCAACGAATGTTGGATGAGGATTCGTCTGATCCCAGACGATGGCGTCGTTCTGCCATGAGATGCCCAGGGCATCGACCAGTGGGCCAGCGTTCCCGTTGTCGGCTCGTGGTTCGGCAGGTTGACCGCCACCACCAAACATTCCACCACCGCCCTGCGGAGGCTTCTGCTGGCTGGGGGACATTCGCGGATCGACCAGCGGAAGCGGGTCGTCCAGAGCGAGCACTGGTTTGCCGGATTTCACATAGTTCACAAAGTTCGCCATCTGAGGATCGGTCAACGACGACGGCATCGCGGCAATCAGCACGTCGACTTTATCCTCGATCTTCGAGTCCGGGCTGACTTCAACCACTTTGTACTGCTTCTTCAATTCCCGTTGAATTCGCCACTCGGGAGAACTTCTCATGCTGGACATGTCGAACCCGCCATTGACTTTGGCGTCAGTTCGCAACATGCCGACGGTGAGACGTTCTTCCTGAGAAACCGTGCGGACTGAACGCGTCAGTTCGTATTCGACTGATGTTCCAATGTCGAAAAACGGGACGACGACTTCGTCATAGGCACCGGAAATAACCGCTCCCATAAAGACGTCGACTCGCTGGAATCGTCCGTCGATTTCCGACTGGACGGGCGTCGGCACGATTCCAAAGTGTTCGGCTTCTTCTGCGGCTTCGCTGAAAGGAGTGACTTCCACGAAGCGGACTTCGATCTGGCCGCTCATGCGGTCATATTGACGCAGCAGTCCTTTGAGTCGCGTTTGCTGTCCAACATAGTCTCGGGGAACGTCCGGGCTGATGAAGGCCTGGATGGTGACCTTGTTTTCAATTTTGCTGACGAGTTCGTGAGTTGTGTCGGACAGCGTGTAAAGCTTTTCGCCCGTCATGTCAAAACGCAGGCCGAGCGCTTCGCTGGCTGTCGTGACGACTGCATTACCAGCCAGTAAGGCCACCAACAGACAGACGATTCTGATGGCGAAGTGTCCGCCGACGGGTAATCCCTGTTGATCGCTCGCCCAGTGTCGGCGACCAATAAAGACGGCGTTGAGGTACAGCGAAAAGATGATCAACGAAAAGAAGTAGACAATCCCGCTGAATGGGACGACGCCGATTGCGAATTCGTTCAGACGTTCGCCAAGACTCAGCTCGATGCAGAACGAGTTAAAGAGGTCAGTGACGGTGTCGCCGAACGTCGGGTTCTCCATGGTCGGCCGACTGGTGGCGAGATGGCCGATGAAAATCGGTACCGCACAGATCGCCGCGCCCAGAACGAATGCCACTGTTACGCTGCTGGTCAGTACCGAAGCGAACATGCCGAGACTGATCAGCGTGGAGCCAGCCAGCCAGTATCCGAAGTAAGTGGTCAGCAGCAGGCCCCAGTCCGGATCGGCGTAGTAGCCCAGCACGATCAGCTGTGTCAGTGAGAAGGCCAGAGCCACTCCGTAAACAACAACCAGAGACAGAAATTTGCCGAGCAGGATCTCGAAGTCCGTTGCCGGCAGTGTGAAGAGCAGTTCGTCAGTCCCCAGCCGCTTCTCTTCAGCCCAGGAGGTCATCGTGATGGCTGGAATGATAAAGAGCAGCAGGTACGGAAATGCTGCCGTCAGCTGATCCAGGTTCGCCAGGTTGTTCGTGAAGAACTGCGCGTTGAACGCGCTGGATGCCGCAGCAATCACGAAGACCACGATGAAGAGGTAACCCAGCACCCCGGAGAAATAGCTCATCAGGTTTCGCTTCAACACAGCGAAAATCGCGTGAGTCCGCATTTCTCAATCCCGTTATATCTTGAGTAAATAAGTCGAGTTCAAAATCTGAAACTGTTTTTACATCTGACTTCCACACTGGCGTGCAGTTTGTCGTCGCAACTTCGTCAGATCGGTTCAGGAAGCAACTGTCAGCTCGCGGAATCGATCTTCCATTTCCTGCTCGGTGCCGGCCATGTCACTAACCGGACCGTCAAAGACGACTCTTCCCTGATTGATCAGGATGACCCGACTGCAGACGGCCTGTACTTCGCGAAGAATGTGCGTTGAGAGCAGGATCGTCTTTGTCTCTGCGAGGCTCGTGATCAAATCACGGACGCCGTGAACCTGATTCGGATCCAAGCCACTGGTCGGTTCGTCGAGAATCAGCACGTCCGGGTCGTGCAGCAGTGCCTGAGCCATGCCGACCCGCTGTCGAAAGCCTTTCGACAGCTTGCTGATCGGCTTACTCCAGACGGACTTCAGAGCGCATCGAACTGCCACAAACTCCATCCGGCTTTTCAAATCGTCGGCGTACATGCCGCGAGCTGATCCGAGGAAGGAGAGCAGTCCCTTCGGTGTCATCTCTTCATAAAGAGGACCGTTTTCCGGGAGATACCCGAGCATCTCGCTGGCGGCGATCCGATCCGTCTGAACGTTGTGACCGCCAATTGTGGCGGAGCCCTTCGTCGGAGCCAGGTAGCCGGTGAGCATTTTCATGGTCGTCGATTTTCCGGCGCCGTTCGGCCCCAGAAAC
>JABMPE010000053.1 GCA_013203845.1 Rhodopirellula sp.
CGGCCGAACTCGCCGCCCCAGATCACCAGTGTGTCTTTCAGTAAGTCTCGTTGTTTCAAGTCCTGAATCAGCGCTGCCGACGGCTGGTCGGTCTCCTGGCACTGTTTGGTGATCCCCGCCACCAGGCCACCATGCTGGTCCCAACCCTGGTGATAAAGCTGGATGAACCGCACGCCTCGTTCGGCCAGGCGTCTCGCCTGGATGCAGTTTGCAGCGAAAGAGCCGGGTGTCCGGGAATCCTTGCCGTATTGCTCAAAGATGTGGTCTGGCTCTTTCGACAGGTCCGTTGCTTCGGGAATCGATGCCTGCATCCGGAATGACAATTCGTGCTGAGCGATTCGTGTTTCGATTTCCGGACTGGAATGTTTCTCGATTTGCAGCTCGTGAAGCTTCCGCAACGCGTCGAGCATGTTTCGCTTGCCAGCGGTGTCCAGACCCGCGGGGTTGTTCAGGTACAGAACCGGATCGTCTCCCGAGCGAAATCGTACTCCCTGATGTCGCGTCGGTAGAAATCCGCTACCCCAGAAACGTGAAACCAGCGGCTGTCCACCTTTCCCCTTGGTATTCATCACAACAAACGCGGGCAGATCGCTGTTCTCGCTGCCCAGCCCGTAGTCCAGCCACGCGCCCATGCTGGGCCGTCCTGGAAACTGCGATCCGGTCTGCATGAAGGTGGTGCCAGGACCGTGATTAATCGCTTCGGTAAACATCGACCTCACAACGCAGAGATCATCAGCAACTGCAGCGGTGTGAGGTAGCAGCTCGCTGAACGACAATCCGCTTTCGCCATGCTGAGTGAACTTGAACGGCGACCCGGCCAGCGGAAGGCTCGACTGGTTGCCGCTCATCCCTGTCAGACGCTGACCTTTGCGAACTTCGTCGGGAAGCTGAGTGCCGTGCTTCTCGTTGAGCAACGGCTTGTGATCGAACAGGTCGATCTGAGACGGCGCTCCGGATTGAAAGAGGCAGATAATCCGTTTGGCCGTCGGCGCGTAATGCAGCTCGGGCAACACGCCGCCACCTGCGGCTGAGTTCTGGTCACCCCGCAGCAGGTCGGCCAGCGCCAGTCCGCCGAGCCCCATTCCAAAACGCTGCAACAACTGCCGGCGAGGCATGATCGACGCTGACTCAAACCCGGTACATTTTTCGTTCATCGTGTTGTTTCCTGAATTCTGACAGCCGGAAACGATCAATAACTGATTTCCAGGTGCGCCATTGGGCTCAGCCGGTGACGTATCGCCTGAGGAATCACTAGCGACGATTGACGACCTCATCAAAACTAAACAGAGCATTCGCAACGGTCGACAACGCTGCCAGTCGATTCACATCGAGCGTAGTATCAGCCGCTCGTTGCCCTGTCTTTAGGTACGTCGCCGCATTGCCGGCGTGACTGATGAAGTAATCAAGTTGTTGCGAATACAGGTCGGTCAGAATCGTCAGCTCAGCAGTTTCAGGTTGCCGACCCGTCAGTATGCGAAACAGCTCGACCAGCGCAGCCTGATTATCACTCGTGTGCCGTTTGAGAACTGTTTCGCTCAGGACACGAGCTGCCTCAACAAACTGCGGCCCGTTCATCAGGACGAACGTTTCCAGCGGAGTCGATGTTCGCTCGCGACGAACCCGGCAGACGTCCCGCTTGGACGCGTCCAGCGTCATCATCACCGGAGCCGGTCCGGTCCTCTTCCAGTAGGTATAAAGACTGCGGCGATAGAGCCCTTCGCCCTGATCATGTTTCACCGGCTTAAATGAAACTTCCACTTCGTAAGGCTTCGCCGGAGCACCGCCGAGTTTGCGGACCAGCAGTCCGCTGGCCGCCAGCGCGTTGTCCCGCAGCATCTCAGCCGGCAGACGAAACGTCGGCGACCACGACAGCAGCAGGTTCTGCGGGTCGCTTTTGAATGACGCCGGTGACGGCTCCGACGACTGCCGATACGTTGCCGAAAGGACGATCTGTTTCAGCAGACGTTTAACGTCCCAGCCGTGCTCGACAAAGTCGACTGCGAGCCAGTCAAGCAGTTCCGGATGAGTCGGCGGTTGTCCCTGTCGGCCGAAGTCTTCCGGAGTTCGAACCAGGCCCTGCCCGAAAATCATCTGCCACATGCGGTTCACAGCAACTCGTGCCGTCAGTGGATGTTCAGGCCGAGTCAACCACTTCGCCAGGCCGAGTCGATTTCGCGGCAAACCGTCAGGCAGTGTCGACAGAGCGGCTGGCGTTTCCGGAATTACTGCGACATCACGAGCGTCGTAAGCTCCTCGCTTGAGCAGAAACGTGTCTCGGCGAGTCAGCTCTTCGCGCATCACCATGATTTCGGGAAATGCGTCGACGACTTTGCTGTGGGCCTCGCGTTTTTCTCGCAGCACCGACAGTTGCGCCCGGTAGTCGGTGTCGACTGTCGCCAGGTAATAGTCGTAGAGCCGCTGTGAACCGGGAATTGTCGCTGAATTGTTCAACGCGTCCGTCAGAATTTTGTCATCGCCGAGCTGGGCAATTTCCAGCAGCGTTAGCTGTCGATCGAACACTTTGAACTCGTCGACCAGTCCGTTGGTGAAGCCGCGATCGCGGAATCGTTCCCCGATGGTAATGTTGTCTCCGCCTCCGCCGGTGATGTTTTTGTAAAGGTGATCACGCACGACTTCGCATTCCGCTTTCTTGCCGTTGAGATAAATGCTCAAGCCGTCAGCTCGACTGGAACCGTCCCACGTCACAACCACGTGATGCCACTGCTTTGTCGGCAGTTGCTGCGTGGTGCGAATTCGAATCGCATTTCCCGGCCAGAAGTGGATCAGTGAAGCGCTGAGTCGTCCGTCTTCGATCAACAACTGATAGCCGCGACTGCCTGCGTCGGTCCATGCTCGCGAGCGATGGAATACGACCGCTCGGTCTTTCACGTCTGGCGTGTTCATCCACAAGCTGACGGAGAACGGGTCGAAGCGGCGGAAGTTTCCAACTTTCAGGCCGATTCCATCGTCACCACTCAGCTTGACCGCCTTGCCTTTGCTGCCATCGACAGATTCATTTCCGCCAGTCGCCGCGTCTTCAAAGTCCAGATACGCGATCTGTCCGGGAATCAACGTTTCCGGAGTTGGCTTCGACTCCAGCCACGCCTTAAACGCATCGCGAGATTTCGCCGCATCGGCTAGATCCTTCAGAGCCGTCTCGGCAGCCTCAACTTCCTGCTGTGCCGCTGTAATCTTCTCCTTTGTCACGTCGTCTGCCATGACAAGCGTCGGCGTCGGAACCGACGGCGTGAAGTACGAATACAAACCCGCTTCGGCGATGTTGTCGAAGAACGCCGAAAGCTGGTAGTACTCTTTCTGACGCAGCGGGTCGTACTTGTGATCGTGACAGCGGCAGCATTCCATCGTCAGCCCCAGAAATGCCGTTGCGAATGTCTGCGTGCGATCAGCAACGTACTCGATACGAAACTCTTCCGGCACGCTGCCGCCTTCAACCTTTTGGGGATGCAGCCGGTTGAAAGTCGTCGCCAGAATCTGATCGTCAGTCGGGTTGGGGAGAAGGTCACCAGCGAGTTGCTCGGTGATGAACTGGTCGTACGGCATGTTTTGATTGAAAGATCGAATGACCCAGTCACGCCACGGCCAGACGAAACGATCACGATCCACCTGGTAACCGTACGTGTCGCTGTAACGAGCGGCGTCCAGCCAGTCAGTCGCCATCCGTTCGCCGTACGCCGAACTTTTCAGTAACCGGTCAACAACCTGCTCGACAGCGTCCGGTCGGTCGTCTTTAAGAAACTCGTCAATCTCAGCCAGCGACGGCGGCAGTCCCGTCAGGTCAAAGCTGAGACGTCGGATCAGTCGTTCCTTCGACGCTGCCGGAGCCGGTTTCAGCCCGGCTTCCTGCTGCTTTGCAAGAATGAATCGGTCGATTTCGTTGCGGCACCAGTCCGAGTTGCCGACTTCCGGTAGGTCCGGCTTCTGTGGAGAAATGAACGACCAGTGATGCTGCCACTTGGCTCCCTCTTTGATCCAGCGGCTGAGAATGTCAATTTCGCCTTTCGTCAACGCGAGCTTGGATTCCGCTGGCGGCATCTGCACGTCGGGATCGTCGCTGGTGATTCGTAGAAAGAACTCTGATTTCTCCGGGTGGCCTGGCGCGATGATTTCTTCTGAGACGGCGGCTTCGAGATCGAAACGCAAATCCGCTTTCCGCGTCGCTTCATCCGGACCGTGACAGAGAAAGCAGCGGTCCGACAGAATCGGCAGTACATCGCGGTTAAAGCTGACCTTGCCCTGAGCCTGTACGAGGCCCGGCGTCGCAGCGGCTACTACGCCAGCAAGAGCGCAGGCTAAGACCAGCAATTGCGACATACGACTTCGAAATCTCATCTCAAACAATCCTGACGTTGATAACTTCGTCGGCGGCACGCTCTCAGCAAGCGACTCAGCCGGATAATCGTAGGGCAGACAAGCGCAGGCATACCATCGAGGACCGACCTGCCGAATGGTATGCCTGCGCGGTGCTTGTCATACCCTACACAATGCACGAGTGAAACTACGAGTCGCCGTCGGGCTCTGCCGGCGCGGACTTCTGCGGCTTCTGAAACGGGTACTTGAACTGCGAGAAGTACCCTCGCGGCACCGGGTGTCCGGAGATTCCGTAGCCGATTGGCCACTCGTCGCCCGGCATGTGATACGTGCCGAAAATCCGGTCGAGAATCGGGAAGTGGACGGCGTAGTTGATATTGATCGATTCTCTTTCGATGCCGTGATGCCAGTGATGAAATCTCGGCGTACACAGAATGTGCTGCAGGAATCCAAAGTGGAAACGCAGGTTCGAATGGACGAACACCGAAAACAGATAGACGAAGAAAATGTACGCGTACAAAGCCTGCTCGGAATAACCCATGAAGTACATCGGCACGGTCGTGAAGGCTCGCAGCAGGACGATCTCGATGACGTGCATGCGCGAGCCAGCCACCCAGTCCATCTTCTGAGCGGAATGGTGTACCGCATGAAACTTCCACAGCCAGGGAATTTCGTGAAACAGCCGGTGGAACCAGTACTGCACGAAATCGGTCACGAACATGATTTCGAAAAACTGCACGATCACAGGCTGGCTGGCGACCATCTGGCGGAAGCCGGTGGCCCAGCCCGTTCCCTTGACCAGGGTCAGCGACGGCGTCAGCGACATGTAAGTCAGCGACTGGACCAACAGACTGCTGATGAAGAAGTAAAACAGGTCCTCTCGCCAGTCGTCGCGGAAGATCGGCTGCTCGTTCTTTCGAAACAGGCGTTCGATCGGAATGAAGATCGTGCCGAGCAGGATCAGATTCAGCAGGAAGAAATCCAGCCCGAAGTACATGTCGGTTTCGCCGGTCATGTGACGGCTCGCCTGGGAACCGCCCATCAGAGCCGCGACGAGGACGATCGCCATCCCAACAAACCCCAGCGTTTTGCTCTGCCGCAGGGTGATGCTCAGAATGCCGAACACAAACGCGGCGATCAGCACCAATTGCAGAGCCAGGCGGATCAGGCCGACGACCTGCGCGCTGTAGAGCGTCTTGATCTCCGGGACGGTCAGCAGTTGCGGGTACATCAGACACAGCACGGTTCCCAGCCCAACTGTACCCAGCACGATGCTCAGCATCCCGCTGATATAGCCGCTGCCGAATTGCCGATTCTCCGAATCCATCTCTTGAGCAAGTCGTCCCATGATCGGTCTCTGTGAATGCCTCAGAATTCTGTTTCACACTTCAGGAATCGTGTCAGCATATTTCTCGAAGAAGGATGATCACAATCTTCCGGGGCGATGTCGACTTCGGACGTCTCATTCGCCTCGCGCCGTTCTGGTTGGCATAATCGGTCGGGCCACGAATCAGACGCCTTGATGCGGGGCGGCGATAAAAAAGCTTTGTCAGGGTCGTTTCGAATGAGGATGTTTTTGCGAGTCCGTTACAGCCGAAGCTCCTAATGGCAGGGTGTCAGTCATGAACTTCGAGCGACGTTCGCTGCTTCAATCGAGCGTGGCGCTTTCGCTGGGCGCGGTGCAGGCGTCGCAGGTTCCGTTTCTGCGACGAAGTTCTGCCGGCGCGGCGGAAGGTTCACGCCCGGATGTTGCTACGAATGGCAGGGCGAAGTCGTGCGTGTTCATCTTTCTGTTCGGAGGACCATCGCACATCGACCTGTGGGATATGAAGCCAACAGCTCCGGACGAGATTCGCGGCGAGTTTCAACCGGTCTCGACCAGCGTTCCCGGAATCCAGATGTGCGAGCACTTGCCACTGCTCGGACAGCAGATGCATCGGTTCTGTCTGCTGCGGTCGATGCGGCATCGGATGCCCGTTCACGGTCCGGCGTGCAGCGAGATTTATTCCGGACGACCGTACTTCGGGCCGCCGATCACCGACCAGGCCACTTCGCAAGACTGGCCATCGATTGCGGCGATGGTCCACCGTTTTGGTTCGCGCGATGGTAATGACTCGCCGGACGGTGACGGCGGACCAGGTGGCGGGTTGCCGAGTTCCGTCGTCCTGCCGTGGTACACCCAGTTTGTCGGACAGGATCGTCGCATCGCCGGTCAGACTGGCGGAAGAATGAGCGAACAGTTCAACCCGTTCCTCGTTGAAGGAAACCCGAAAGAACCGGACTTCCGAATGCGAGGCCTGCAACTTCCTCAGGAAGTCTCGTCAGTGCGTTTTCGGCAGCGGCGGCAACTGCGCGAACAGCTTGATCCGTTCGGACTGAAGCCCGCTCAGGGAACGTTTCAGACGGGACTGGTGGAATCGAACTTTCACTCGGCCGCGTCGCTGGTTGAGAACGCCGAGTCGGTTGGCGCTTTTGATCTCAGTCGCGAATCAACCACTCAGCGAGCGAAGTACGGCGATACGCGATTCGGTCAGAGCCTGTTGCTCGCGCGGCGGCTGGTCGAGTCGGAAGTTCCACTTGTTACTGTCAATTGGGACGACGATCACAAGGAAGACAAGGTCTCGCCGCACTGGGACACGCACGCCCTGAACTTTCCAAAGCTGAAGGACCGGTTGTGTCCCGTGTTCGATCGAGCGATGTCGACGTTCCTGCAGGAGCTGGACGAGCGAGGTCTGCTGGAATCCACGCTGGTCGTTGCGCTGGGTGAGTTCGGTCGCACGCCAAAAGTCGGAGTTGTCACACAGAACGGGATGACTGCGAAGACAGGCCGCGACCACTGGCCGCACGCGTTCACGGCAATCGTTGCCGGCGGCGGAGTGCGAGGCGGTCAGGTTTACGGATCGACGACGGCCAACGGCGGTTACGTCGCGGACCGGCCGGTTTCTCCCGCAGACCTTTCGGCGACCATTCTGTCTCACCTGGGGATTGATCCTTCGCTCGAATACGAAGACCACTTTCTGCAGGTTCGACAACGACTCAGCGAAGGCCGACCGGTTGACCTGAATCTGTGACGACACGCGACAGGGTAATCACACGTAGCAATCAATCGGGCGTTGTTTCACTCAGGCAGCTCGAAGCTGGCTCCGGCTTCTTGTTGATCTGGACTGCCAGCCGGGCCAGCGTTTCGGAAGTTGCGACGTCGCTGTTTGCACTCCGTCGTCGTTGCCATGCGACGAGCAGCCCGCTGCCCATCTCTTTAACTGGAAGAGCCATGTCGACCGACCGGAAGATTGACTATATCGAGCTGCCCGCATCTGACTGTGATCAGTTTCAGACGTTCTATTCCGCAGTCTTTGGATGGTCCTTTACCGATTACGGTCCCGAGTATCGAGCCTTCTCGGACGGATGCATGGGAGGCGGCATCTACAAGTCCGAGCTGATGTCCCGGACAGAAAACGGTGCATCACTAATCGTACTTTTCGCGGACGATCTCGAAGCAACTCGTGATCGGGTGACGGAGCACGGCGGCAGCATCTGCAAAGACATCTTCGCGTTTCCAGGCGGACGTCGGTTTCAGTTTCTTGACCCGCACGGCAACGAACTCGGTGTGTGGTCGGACAAGTAGCGGCAGCCGGTTGCAGCTACACTTCGCAGACGGAATTCATTGGCGGCCTGACGGCTTTTATCTTCTCAAGGCAACCTCTCCTGAAAATCAAACAGAGATTAACTCATGAGAATCTTCACGGTGCTGCTGCTTCTGGTCGCCGCTTCGGCTGCGGCAGAAGATCGACCGAACATCCTCTGGCTGACCTGCGAGGACAACAACGTCAACTGGGTTGGCTGTTACGGAAATCCTCATGCCGACACGCCGAACATCGACGCGCTGGCTGTCGAGGGTTTTCAGTACATGCACTGTTACGCCAACGCGCCGGTCTGTGCTCCGTCGAGAAGCACCTGGATTACCGGCGTGCATGCGTTGTCGATGGGCACGCATCCGATGCGCAGCCGTTATCCGATTCCGCATGACAGAATCAGCTACTACCCGGACCTGCTGAAGAAGGCCGGTTACTACGTCGGGAATGCGAAAAAGACGGACTATAACATCGGTGGTCGCAGTGACGGCGACGCCTGGGATACGGACAAGGTCGACTGGAAAGTGCTGACGCAACAGCAACCATTTTTCATGGTGATCAACAATACGAAGTCTCACGAATCGAAGGCCTTTGGCGACGTCAACCACACGACGCACAGCCCCGACAATGTGCGGCTGGCGAAATACCATCCGGACATTCCGGACATCCGCAAGAATTACGCTCACTACCACGATCAGATGAAGAAGATGGATGCCGACATCGGGCTCGCGCTGGAAGAACTGGAACGCAGCGGCCTGGCGGAAAACACGATCGTTATTCACAACTCAGATCACGGCGGCGTGATCGCGCGGAGCAAGCGGTTTCTGTTCAACAGTGGCACACACTGCCCGCTGATTATTCGCATTCCGGCAAAGTTCAAACACCTGCGACCGGCGGAACCCGGCAGCAAAGTGAATCGCCTCGTCAGCTTTATTGATATGACGAAGACGTGGCTGAAACTCTGCGGAGCGGAAACGCCCGACTACCTGCAAGGGAAGACGTTCCTGGGGCCGGACGAGGAAACTCGCGATTACCACGTCAGCTTCCGGAGTCGTATGGATGAACGCTGCGACAACGTTCGCGCGATCCGTGACCAGCGGTTTCTCTACATCAGAAACTACATGCCGTACGCACCGTGGGGACAGCACCTCAATTATCTTTGGACGATGAAAGCGACTCAGGCCTGGGAAGCGCACCATCTGGCAGGCAAGACGAATGCAATTACCGGGCGGTTCTTCGGCACCAAGCCAATGCACGAGCTGTACGACACGAGCGTCGATCCAGACAACGTCAACAACCTGGTCGACGATCCGAAGTATGCCGACGAAGTCGCGAGGCTGAGCAAAGCGCTCGATGAATGGCAGGTGAAATATTTCGATTCCGGCCTGCTGCCGGAAAGTGAAATCGTCAAGCGATCGGAAGAGGCAGGAAAAACCATCTTCGATCTGGTTCGTGATCCGTCGCTCTACGATTTGAAGGGCTATCAGTCAGCGGCAGCGAAGGCTCTTTCGCTGGACGCTGCTAACCTGCCTGGCTTTTATCGCGACCTGAGTCACTCGGATTCGGGGATCCGCTACTGGGCGATCGTCGGCTGCTTCAATCGTCAGAAAACAGCCAGCCTGGATATGGACGTGATTCGAAAGAGCCTGCACGATGAATCTCATCACGTCAGGGCAATGGCCGCCTGGATCCTGTACCGACACGGCGACAAAGCCGCGGCGCAGGACTGCTGGAACGACATGCTCAGGAACAGTTCGTACGCCTCGCTCAAGATCTTCAACATTGTCGACTGGATCGGTGATGGCACCGAGCCTTACGCCGACGCGATGAAAGCCTGCAAATTCAGTCACGGAGGCTACGTTCTGAGAATGCAGCAGTATCTGAACGTCACGCCCGAACCGGCGAAAAAGCCAAATCGAAAACAGCCCGCTCGAAACCGGAAATAGGCCGTGCTACTGTCGTGTGTTGTGCATTCTCAGAGCGATTGACGACTGTTTGACAAAATCAGTTTTGCCTTCGAACCGGCGTCATTGCACAGCGTTGATACAAAAGTAGCCATCTCGCTCCGCCGAGATGAGCCGATTGCGGGACCACGCTGCTGAGTCCAAAACGTCTTGTCGTGGGAGTTGTCTCTGTGCGAGACCCAGTTCCCGGAAGTAATGCGCTGACTGATGACCTCCGCGCATCTCGGCGGAGCGAGATGGCTACTTTGCTGTCGATTTGTCACAGCGTGGCCTGTTCGTCCGCCTCGACTTCATTCGACGAAGGCCGCGTCACGAACAGGAGAGACTGCATCAGCAGAAACAGGATCAGCGGAGCGATCCACAACACTCGCAGCACTTTGAGCAATATCTGCATGGCCGGATGCGGCACCGACGCGATCTTCACGAACGCGGCGCCGTCGGAGTGGCCGCTTTCGGCCAGTGTCGTCACAACCGCCGCCAGGCGATCAGCATCCAAATCGCCTTCAGAATCGTCAGGGGAAGGTACCACAAAGATGGTCTCGGCACTCTGCTGAACTTCCCGCGAAATTTCCGACACGTGTTTCAGGCCGGCCTTGTTGAGCTGCGCCGTTCCGGCCACGAATTCGGAATCGCGGATGACCCGGTTGTCGGCTTCAGCATTTCTTTGCAGACGCGAGTTGGAATCAACGAACGCTCCCAGCAGCAGGAACGCGACCAGCCCGAACAGCGTCAGCATGATCAGACCGCAACCGACGGCGGTCATCTGAGATTTGAAGATGCTGCGTTCCGAAGTCGTTTCGAAAAACAGATCGATCGTGCGGCGGCGACGCAACGACGTGTGCGTGGCTTCGACTGTTTCAAAGGCACGAGTCATCTCGGCCCAGTGCTTTGCTGAGTCGGCCAGCGAGCTTTCCAGTACAGCGAGCTGGCTCTTGCCGATGTGGCTGCCATCGTCGGTCGACGTCTCGCCAGAATCTGCATCGGCGGCCGACGTGCTGACGGTGAGCGTGCCGGCCTGGTTTTCTTCCAGTGTCAGCACGGCCGAACCGGTAGAGCCGGTGACTTCCAGCGACCATGCAGGCTTGCCCGCGCGAGCTGTCCACGTGGTTTCGGCCAGATCATTTCCGCCGAGCGTGACGGTGGCCAGCGTGATTCCGGTTTCTTTCGATCCGGAATGCACGGCGGTGATGCGGTTGTAGTTGCCTCCGAGAAATCTCAACAGTGGGACATCGTTGAACAATGCTCCATCGACTTCATCGCGTGTGAGCCCGGAGCCAGAGCGACCGGTTTGCAACGGGTTCACAGCGACGGATCGTTCGACGCGTTGCAGCATGATCTGACCGAGACCGCCTCGCTGAATCAGCTCATGCAGTTTGACGACCAGGGGATGGACAGGCAGACGCGGCACCGGTACCAGTGGAACCTTGTTGTCGTCGTGGGTCAGCGTCAGCTCGTAGATGAACGCTGATCCCTGACTGGCCTGTGGGAAAAGAGCCAGCGTTCGACCGTCCATCGCCAGCTGTTTCGCACCGGCCTGAATGCTGTCGGAGTCTCCAGCAACCAGCGTCACATCGGCAGCCGTATCGACGAGCAGTTCTTCCCATGTCTGCAGCACTCGAATACCCGGCGCAGCGGCCAGCAGGTCGGCCAGCGAGCCGTTCGGAACTTCCGTGGCGATGGTGAAGGCGTGGCGTGCATCGGCAGAGATCGCGCGAAGCAGCGGGACAATCTTCGGATTCCAACCAAGCAGGGCGAATTTCATGAGCGGATATGACGTGACAGGTCGGTGACAGAACCAGGAGGCAGAACGTTCAAAATGATTGCGAACTCCTGAAGGATGACAGAATCAACGGTCGCACGCACGCGATGGGTGAGGCCATGCCGGTGATGAATTCCCGTAAAGACCTGTAAAAGACGCGTAATCGTGTCGTTCCTGACCCTGGCAGTGCCGATGATGATGGCTTCGCAGTGAACAGCGTCGTGATTTTGTCGATCCACTCTTTCCGTTTCCGTGACAAAATGACCAGAATGGATGCCGCGGATTATTCAAAATGTTGGTCCGCGATTCAAAATGCCTTACGTTGGAGTTTGCAGACGATGCTGGAGATTGGAAGTTCGGCTGGAAAGGCCCTGTGCAGCGGGATCAGTCGCCGACGCGCGATTGAGATTGGTGCACTCAGCATGTTTGGCCTCACGCTGCCGAACCTGTTGCGGTCAGAGGTTCGGGCGGCGGATGGCTCGGGAAACAACGCCCGGCACTCGTCGAACCGCTCCGTGATCCTGATCTGGCAACACGGAGGACCATCGCAGCTCGACACGTTCGATATGAAACCGGATGCTCCGTTAGAAGTGCGCGGGCCGTACCAGTCGATCCATTCGAGTCTGCCCGGTCTGGATGTCGGCGAGCTGTGCGTCGAGCAGGCGAAGGTGATGGATAAGTGCTCAATCATCCGCAGCTTCTCGCACGGTAATGGGGATCATTGGGCCGCCGCTCACTGGATGCTGACCGGACGGTTGGGAGCGACGGGTTCTGACCGGCCCGCACGACAACCTTCCATGGGAGCCGTCGCGTCGCAACTGCTCGGTCCGAGAAAGCAGGGCACGCTCGCGTCAGTTAACATGAACGACGGCGGCTTTGGCTACCACGGCGGCGCGTGGCTGGGAGTCGCTCAGAACCCGTTCCGCTACGGCGAGTACAGCTACGGCAACGAAGCCGGTCGACTGCCGACGGGCGATCACAAAAGTTTCTCGCTGGTCGACGGCCTGACGAGCGATCGACTGATGAATCGAGTCGCGTTGCAGAAACAGTTCGACGATCTGCGGCTGCGATTCGACAGTAACCGCACGTTTCAGCATCTCGACACGGTCGATCAGCAGGCGTTGGATATCGTTCTGTCCGGTCGAACTCGTGAAGCTTTTCAGCTCGACAAAGAGGACACGAAAACCCGCGAACGTTACGGCGACGGCTGGGGTGAGCAGGCATTGCTGGCTCGGCGGCTGGTGGAAGCGGGCGTTCGTTTCGTGTCGCTCAACACCGGCTACTGGGACGACCACGGCAACATCAAGGGTGGGCTCGATTCCAAAATGCCGCGTCACGACCGGGCTGTTGGCGTGTTGATTCAGGATCTCGCTGACCGAGGCATGCTCGACGACACGCTGGTCATCACGGCGGGCGAGTTCGGTCGTACGCCGACAATCAACGCCAACGCCGGTCGCGATCACTGGCCTCAGGCGCAGAGCATTCTTGTCAGCGGCGGCGGTTACAAACACGGGCAGATCATCGGCAGCACCAACAGCAAGGCCGAGCATCCAACGTCTCGCAAAGTCGGCGTCGACGATTTCTGCGCGATCGTCTATCACGCTCTGGGACTCCGCCTGGACGACACGCTCATCGATCCGTCCGGTCGCCCGATGCACCTGCTGCCCGGCGGCGAAGTCCCGCGCGAACTTCTGTAACCCGGTCTAATTATCCTCGCATCGAGTTTCGATACTGAGGACACTTTGCGACATGCTTGACCTGTTGCAAGATCGTTGGACGTTTGACTTCACGGTTGCCGCGATTCTGGCATTCGCCGCGCCATATTTTTTGTGGATTAAGCAAAAATCCGCAACTGGACTGCTTTGCCTGGCAGCTTCGTGGCAAATTGGGATCGTTGACTCGGTTCTATGGATCGTGAACTACTTTCGAGTGATGGGCAACTACAACTGGCCGAAGGAAGCTGCCGAGACCTACAACGTTCTGATTGCTGCTCCGTTGTCACTCGTGCTCCCTTTGCTGGTTATCAGTGTCACCCTCACAACACTTCCGTTGAGAGAAGTGCGGGTGAGTCGCGGGTTTGGTCTCGTTATCGCCTCGTGCTGCGTATGTCTGGCCGATCTCATCCTGCTGATTCTCCACATTTCGCAACTGGCCATGGTCGAAGCTGAGTATGAGCACGACTTCTACCGAGAGGCGTACTCAGAAATGTGGAAGTACCGATCGCCATAACATTTATCGTACTATTGCGTCTGGCCACAATTCGCTGGCAGTGGTGATTGCCACAGCTTGGCCATGAGCCGGCTGAGAATTCGCCCACGGCTGAAACTCCGGGTATCGTCTGTCGAGAAAGCAATCCATGATTCAGCGACCTGTGCTGCTCCTGGTTTTCTGTGCCGTCGGGTGTTTCAGCCCTTCGACCAGACATGGGCAAGACGCATCAAACGGTCTTTCGTCGAGTTCGGGAGCAGTGGTGCCGGAGTCGCCACTCGACCGTCTCCTGAAAACGCCAACCGATCCCGCACATACAATTTCGAACAATGATTCGGTCCAGTCATTTTCTGTTCGTTCACCGGAAGACCTCGCGTCTGATGGCCGTCGATACGTGTTGCGTGTGGATCAGTTAAACCAGACCGCATGGATTGAGGTTTCGGGAGGCATCGCCGATCACCTCACAGGAACGTTCGGACCGTGGCCTCTTGAAAACAGCCAGGTGCAGCAACTTCTAAAAACTCATAAAGTCGATTCGAAACCAACTGCTGATTAGAGAGTCTTTCAGGGAAAGATACGCGTGCTGCACGCATCATTCGATGTGGTCTGCAGATTCTCTTTGGTTGAGGCAAACCAGCCACGCTGGGTAGACGTGAGCAAGTCTCCTTAGAATACCTGCGTCGAACGTGGCTCGCAGAGTCAGGACGAGACTCGGTATGATCACCACGAGCACCGACGCGCGGGCGACTTGCGCAAGTATGAAACAGAAAATCTGGCAACCAGAGTTCAACTGGGCAGATATCAACAATGGCTGAAACATTCATTCTCATACCTGGTCGAACCAGCAAGCAGGGCACGACGCTCAACGAGGGCAAGTACACCGACGGGTACATCGAAGAGATCAACTCGCTGCAGATTTCACCCGAGGATATGGCGCGGCTGCAGTTTGCGGATGGCGATAACATTCGCATGTGGAACGACTTCGGCGAAGTGGTGGTTCCGTGTAAAGCATCAAAAGGCGACGAACTTCCTCCGGGGATGCTTTTTATCAGCTACGGAGACAAATCCAGCCGATTAATGGGTGGCGAGACTCACGGAACAGGCATGCCCGACAGTAAAGGCATGGATGTGCAGATCGAGAAGGTTGCCGTGCCGTCGTGACTTTGAATTTGTCGTGACTTCAGGCATTCTGTTTAGATTCTGTGTTTGCGTAGACTTGTTGAATCCGGCCAGAACGAAACGAACTGGCGGGACGCTGGAGTGAGAGTGATCGGGACGGCTCGCGACGCGAGTGCAATCTCTCATTCATTGACTTTCGAATTCTTTGATCCTGCTGTGGGCGATGTCTCCCGACAAAGCCTCGCGTTATCAACGAAGGTCTTCTCATGAGCACCGTCGCTCCCCCCCCTCAGGAATCGTCCGAAGATGTTGCTATCCCGGAGTTGAAAGTCGTCACCGACGCCACCTGTACGTTCTGCGGCTGCGTTTGCGATGACATGGAACTGACGGTTGAGAACAACAGAATCACGAAAGCGAAGAACGCCTGCGTCCTGGGTAAAGCGTGGTTCCTGAACCATCACATCGAAGACCGACCGGAAGCGACGATCGAAGGTCAGCCGGCTTCGTACGAGCAGGCGATCGAGCGAGCTGCCGACATTCTTTCAAACGCGATTTACCCGATCACGTACGGACTGTCGGACACGACGTGCGAGGCGCAGCGAGTCGCCGTTGCCATTTCCGACTGGATTGGTGGCTGCGTCGACACGACGACTTCCGTCTGCCACGGTCCGTCCGGCATCGCGTTTCAGGAAGTCGGCGAGGTGACCTGCACGCTCGGCGAGATCAAAAATCGAGCCGACTACATCGTCTTCTGGGGAGGCAATCCGGCGGAAAGTCATCCGCGACATTTCACGCGTTACAGTCTGATGCCGAAAGGCCAGTTCCTTCCAAACGGTCGCAAAGATCGAACAGCCGTGTTGATCGACGTTCGAAAAACAAAGAGCGCCAAGGCCGTCGACATTCACCTTCAGGTGAAGCCGCGGTCAGATTTCGAACTCGCGTGGGCGATGCGAGCCATTGCCATGGGCGTCGAAATTGATCCGTCGATCGAGCAGAAAACCGGTATCTCGCTGGAGCGGCTCACGGAAGTTGTCGAGGGCATGAAGGCGGCGAAGTTCGGTGTGATTCTGTTTGGCATGGGCCTGACGATGACGCGCGGCAAGCATCTCAACAGTGAAGCCGTGTTGTCACTCGCACGCGATCTCAACAAGTACACTCGCTGGACAGCCAAGCCGATGCGCGGCCACGGAAACGTCACCGGAGCGGACAACGTTGTTACCTGGCAAACCGGTTATCCGTTCGGAGTTCATCTTGGTCGAGGCTACCCTCGCTTCAACCCAGGCGAATGGACGTCTTCCGATCTGCTCGCCCGCGGCGAAGCTGATGCCGCGTTGATTATCGCTTCGGACCCGATGAGTAATTTCAGTCAGCCAGCTCGTGATCACCTGGCGAAGATCAATTCCGTGGTGCTCGATCCGAAACTCAGCGAGACCGCCAAAGTCGCCACGGTCGCCTTCACGACGGCAACGTACGGAATCAACACTCCGGGTACTGTCTACCGCATGGATGACGTCCCGATTCCACTGCGGCCGGCTTTCACATCGCCCTACAGAAGTGACTACGAAATCCTGAAGGCCATCGAAAAACGCATCCGCGAAAAACAACTCAACGACGGCATGTCGTCGTGACCGCATTTCGCATGGAGACGATCGAATGACAACCCGAGCCGAATACCGAGTTCAAAAGCGATCTCTGAATGACGATCGTCCTGACAACTTCCTGCAAAACTGTACCCCGGCAGAACGTGTCTCTATGGTTTGGCCGTTGACGATGGATGTCTGGTCATTCTCAGGAGAAAAGGATCTTGAATCCCGACTTCAGCGACATGTTGTCCGCACTAAACGCCCGCAAGGCTGAGTACATGGTCGTTGGTGCGTACGCGCTGGCGGCACATGGTTACTTGAGGGCAACCGGAGACATCGATATCTGGGTACGGTGTACTGTCGAAAATGCCGAAAAAGTTTTGCAGGCTCTGAAGGATTTCGGGACCCCAATGTTCGATCTCACGCTGGAAGACCTATCCTCACCGGGGATTGTTTTTCAGATTGGTTTGCCGCCGCGAAGAATTGATTTTCTGACATCGATATCGGGAGTCGACTTTGACAAATGCTGGGCTGATCGAATGAAAGTCGAAGTTGACGGACTGAGTATTAACTTTCTTAGCAAGCCCTGGCTGATCGCCAACAAACGAGCAACGGGCCGGCCGAAAGATATTCTGGATGCCGACGAGCTGGAACGTTCATCGAAGGGCGACTGACCCGGAAACGTCACCCCAAACATTCTTACGACAAACTGTGATACAGGCGGCAAAAGATGCCTCAACTACTGATCAAAGGCGGAACCGTTTACGACCCGAAGAACAACATTGATGGCGAGGTCCGCGATCTTTGGATTAACGACGGGCGGATCGTTGACGCTCCCTCAGATATCTCGACGAAAGCTGACAAAACGATCGACGCGACCGGTTATGTCATCATGCCGGGCGGTGTCGACATGCACTGTCATATTGCCGGCCCGAAGGTCAACACCGCTCGCAAGATGATGCCGGACGACAAACGGCTGGCACCAATGGTTCACCGGACGATGCACACACGGTCCGGCACGACGGGCGCGGTGCCGAGTACCTGGGCGACCGGTTATCTGTACTCGGGACTCGGCTACACGACCGCGTTTGATGCCGCCGTTCCACCGCTGTCCGCTCGACATACGCACGAAGAACTCGAAGACACGCCGATCATCGACAAGGGCTTCTACGTGATGATGGGCAACAACCATTACATCATGAAGCAGCTCAAGGAGAAGGATCCGGAGAAGCTGAAAGCCTGCGTGGCGTGGCTGATCAACTCAGCCAAGGGCTACGGAGCGAAGCTGGTCAACCCTGGTGGAGTCGAAGCCTGGAAAAGCGGACAACGCAACGTCGACACGCTCGATGAAATCGTCGACGGATTCGACATCAGGCCTCGCGACATCATTCAGGGAGTCGCGCGTGCTGTCGATGAACTCGGGCTGCCGCACCCGGTCCACCTGCACTGCAACAACCTGGGACTACCGGGGAATCACGACACGACGTTCGAGACAATGAAATGCCTGGAAGGCTACCGAGGTCATCTGACGCACATTCAGTTTCACAGTTACGGCGGCGACCCGAACGATCAGGTGACCTTCAAGTCAGAAGTGCCACGCCTGTCGCAATATGTCAACGAGAATAAAAACCTGACCGTCGACGTCGGGCAGGTGATGTTCAACAAGACGACATCGATGACCGGCGATGGCCCGCTGGGATACTTTCTGCACAAAGTGCTGGGTCGCAAATGGTTCAGCGGCGACACCGAAATGGAAGCCGGTTGCGGCATCGTCCCCATCGAATATCGCAACAAAAGCATGATCCATACGCTGCAGTGGGCGATCGGGCTGGAGTGGTACCTGATGGTCGACGATCCGTGGCGGATCGCGATGAGCACCG
>JABMPE010000441.1 GCA_013203845.1 Rhodopirellula sp.
ATGTGTTCGGGCTGTTTTTGTGCGCGGCAGGGAAGGCGATCAGGAAGTGATTGTCGAGAGAACATTTCGGGGGCTCGCTGTTTTTCGCTGCGGCGACGCTGCCTTCCGCCGACGAACAGGTCTCCAGGCCAGTCGGCTGCCGTGAATGGCGAACCGATTCATTGAACGGAACGGAGAAGGCAGGATCCGCCAGGGCTGGTGCCGTGTCCAGACGCCGGATCATCGGGCAGATCGAGTTCCGTCTTACCTGCCGATTGGTCTTCTGCGGGCGAGCAGAGTTTGCAGTCGCGATGTCAAATTCGAATATAAAGACCCCGGCGATACATCCAGCAGCAAACCCACCACAGCGCCAACAATCGCAGCGAGTAATCGAGCACCGGGGCATACGCAAAGGCGTCAGCATTCAGCCACCAGCTTAGACCGTCAGGCCAGCCACCAATCTGATCGATTGTCCGAGCGACAACGCGCATGGCATCGCCGAGCCAGCCCTTGAACAGTTGAGCCATGCAGTACATCGCGATCGAATTCAGGCCGACGATTGCGAATGGAGTCACGATTCGACGGCACCCCATCATGTCAACGAGCCAGTAGAAACATCCAAGTATCCAGAACGTCCAGCCAGCAGCGAAGACAGCCCAGGTCGGAGTCCAGATCCGCTTCACGGCGGGGCAGACCGACCACGAGTACTCATACAGTTTCTGCTGCAGGCCGATTGGCAGCCACTGAGTTGGCCACAGTGTCGTGTCTGCCGCAAGGGCGATCCCGAAACAGACCAGACCGGCACAGAACAACCACTTCAGACGTGCTCTGTCATCGCGGTCGCTGCGCAGGACCAGTCCCGCCATCAGCCCGAAGATCATCGTCGCCAGCGACGGAATAAAGTTCAGTGTCTGATAGCCGCCGCGATTGGCCCAGAACCCTTTGCCGTGCCAGGGTTCTTCCAGCCGGGGAAGCCGGTTCAACAGATCGCGATCCATCTGAGCCGCCGCGTTCGTATGCTTGTTCCAGTGAGCCGCCCAGCCTTGAAACTGCGACCAGTCGAGTTCCGCCAGACCAGGCTCGGCAGCCCGCTCGGTCAGGTATTGCTTCGTCAGGTCGACTTCCGCCTGGTCGATCGGCTGCAGCGCGAACCACGCTCCGTATCCCACCAGGACGACGGTCGCACAGGTCGCCAGCGATTTCAGACTGAGCGCTCGCAGTAAATACAGAAACGAATAGCCCAGCCCGATCTGGCAGAGCACATTGGCGAATGTGAAATTAATGCCGTTCCGGGACGACGACAGGGCGACGCCCAGGCCGACGAGAACCAGCGATCGCCAGACAGTGTGCAGGAAGGTTTTCCAGCCTGCATTCCCCTCGGCATCTCGTCGAGCCATTGAAAACGGCAACGACACGCCCACCATAAACATGAAGCTCGGCTGAATCAGATCCCAGGCAGAACAGCCGGTCCATTCAACGTGCGAAAGCTGGTAGCCCAGAGTGTCCCAGAGGCTCCGCCAGGTACCGGCCCACTGCGTTCCATCAAATTGTGTCAACACCCGGTCGTCGCCAGCCATTCGGGGCAAAGCCAACCCGCTGGACACCATGAGCAACATCACGAATCCGCGGTAAGCATCAAGCGACATGAGTCGTGCTGGTTTTTCGCTGGACATGCTCGATCGTCCTCTGAAAACAGAAACCGTGGAAGTCAGGTGTCGGGGACCACTTAAATGTAGTTCGCATTTCGCCGCAAGGCTCACACTGAACTTCCGAAACGTGCCGAACCTGCGGGATTGACTGTCAGTGACGTCTCGCTCAGAAATATTTCGATGACCATCCCGAAATCTCCGAGGCGGCCATGTGTCGTCGTTTTGCGCCATCCGCGGGCTTTGTGCTCTGCAGGTCGAGCAAACATCACTCGCCGGCAAAATCCGTCCGCGAAGAATTCCGCGGAGAAGCTGGCGGTATCGAAGCGACAGTTGCGAGCGGTCAAGCGTTTCAGTATGAGGCCTCGTGTCAGGACGAGGATTCTACTGAAGGAAAAGACGCATGTTCGATCGCAAAGAATTGATTCGGCTGTTTCATGAGCGAGCGCTGAAGTTTGGCGATTTCACGCTCGCTTCCGGCAAGAAGTCGACCTACTACCTCGATGGCAAGCAGATCACGCTTCACGCCAAAGGTTTGCAGCTGGTCAGTGAGGGACTGCTCGACCTGCTGGCGGATGTCGAGTACGACGCGATCGGCGGAATGTCGATCGGTGCCGACCCGATTATCGGAGGCGTCCTGACGGCGGCTGCGGGTCGAGATCAATCGATGATTGGCGTCATGGTTCGCAAAGAAGCCAAAGGGCACGGCACTCAGAGGTACATTGAGGGGCCTGTCCAGCCGGGTATGAAAGTCGTCGTGATTGACGACGTGGTCACGACTGGTGGCAGCTCGATCGAAGCCTGCGAGCGCATCCAGGACTTTGGCTGCGAAGTGGTCTGCGTGGTCGGCATTGTTGACCGCATGCAGGGCGGTGCCGCCAACTTTGCCGCACGTGATTTACCGTTCCGATCGCTGCTCTCAATTCTGGACTTCGGAATCGATCCTCCGCAGGCAGACGCGTAGCGGGGACTCAGGCGAAAACGCGTTGACCTGTTCGACCGCGTTCGGACGGTGTGGTCGCCCGGTGCAATCCGGATCTTCTGTTGATCATCCGAGTTCGTTTTCGTTCCCTCAGAATCGGGCCTTGTCTGGTTCTGGAGACCGGGTGTTGCGAGTGACCTTGTCGCTTCTCGAAAGAGGCGAGCCACCGTCAGCACAAGTGACTGGCGTCCGACAAACTCCTGTCGCAACGTCATAATGATTCGTTACGGGATCAATCTAACGGATCAGCGGCAGCGATCGGCGGAG
This sequence comes from Rhodopirellula sp., assembly GCA_013203845.1. GTDB lineage: Bacteria > Planctomycetota > Planctomycetia > Planctomycetales > Planctomycetaceae > JABMPE01. The sequence continues at coordinate 2,875 of JABMPE010000441.1, forward strand.
CGAACGTTGTATTTGCCGATGGTGGCGTGTGTTATCTGAATGAGAATCTGGATTCTGGTGTGCTGATGACCGTCAGCGATCGTCACGATGGGGCCGTGTTGAAGGGCGTGTCTTTCGAGGAGTGTTTGAACTTTTTCGAAGAACACGAATTCGGTACGCAACATGGTGATGTTTCTGGAATCGGCTGACCGCTCGCAACGGTTTCCGCTCGATCGAGAATCCATTTTCATCGGCAGCTCCGCGTGGAAATCCGACATCTGTCTCACGGGACCAGGCATCGAGGGCGTACATTGCGAGCTGACGCTGCTGGACCGCGGGGTTCGCGTCGTAGCACTGGCTGACTCCGGAGTCAGCGTCAACAACGAAACTGTTCGCGAGGCGACGCTGTTCGATGGCGACGATCTGGGCATTGCTCAGCTTCGTTTTCGACTGACCAGCGGAGCGAACGAAGCGGCTTCCGAGTTACCCACAGCTCAGAATGTCGCCTCGCCAGCCGCACACGTACCGGTCGCTACCAGTCTGAGACGCTGGATGGTCCGCCTGGGTGGCTTGAATCTTGGACCGCTCGATTGGGAAGAGCTGCAGGCAATGATCGGTCGAGGGGAAGTTCGGCTCGACGATGACGTTCAGCGGGAAAACGAGTCAACGTGGCAACCTCTTCGAAACGTCATTCCCCGATCTGGTGGTGACGCGTTGCTGTGCGATGACGCGTCGACAGAGCTTGTCGATCAGCCTGTACGACGACCTCGTTCTCGTCGACAAGCGAAGAAAAGTCATTCCTTTTTCGAGGAAGTGGCATCAACCCTTGATACGGGTTCCAGCGAGGTCGACGTCGCTGCTGACGAACTGCTCGAAACTGAAGTGCCGCTTGCTCCTCAGTTTTTTATCCTGCGAGGCAGCGATGAAATTGGCCCGTTGCCACGGCAGGCGATTCAGGAGCTTGCCAACGAGGGCTCGATTCAGGCGGAGAGTCCCGTGCGTGTCGAAGACACAGAAACGTGGACAACGGCGGCAGCGGTCGGAATTCATTGTTCTGCGACTGAGCCCGCAAACCAGGGCGTCGCTCCCGGCGAGGTTTCGCGTGGTTGGCAACGGGCCGCTGGAATCGTCTGGCTGATACTTGCTCCGTACTACTTCATGACAGGGTTGGCTCGCGTGGTCGCTGGCCTTGATCCTCGCCGGGTGGCGATCTGGGGAGTGATCGTCCTGGTGGTTGGTGTCGTTGCTTTCCGCTGGCTTTGATCATGGTCTCAATTAGCGATGCGGGGATAGCGATGCGGAGAATTATTTCAGGACGAGTCCTTATCTGATGGTCAATCGCCACTGGCGAAGCAGCAATTCTCAGGAAATCGCTGTATCTTCTGCACGATACGCTGCGGCCTGATCAGGCAGGCACGCAGACCGTTCGAAACGACCATCAACTCGTCAGAAGAACTCTTCATGCTACCGACGACACAACCGACACAAACCTACTCGAAACTCTCACAAACGGCTCGGCACCTGGCACAGGTTGCCGCTCTAAGCCTGCAACCGACGGCCAAATCGACTCTGGTGAAGATGTCGGCATCGTCAAACTGGAAGCTTGAATCGGGCAGAGAGCTGACTGTCGGAGGAGCTGACCTGGCGCTTCGGGAGCTTCTTCACGCTGGCGTGTTGACGATGTCTGCTGGTCGCGGTTACCAGCCGGCAGCACCGTTTATCGGAATCGCCGTCCACGATGCGTTGCATGAAAAAACGTTCCCGGACATTGCTTCGGCGGTTCAGAAAGTCCAGCCATCATTCGCGACCTACTATTGGACCCAAAACTCGCAGGTGCTGGTTGAGCGGGATATGCGAATCGCGTTTTACCAGAACGACGAGGCCACATTCAGTCGCCTGTTAAAGCATATCGAGAAGTGCCCGGTCGTCCTCGACCCCTACGACGCCGAATTGTTCGAAAAGCTGCAGCCGTCACTGCAGGAGTTCTGGATCCTGCTGAATGCTCGCAGCATTACTCAGGTCGGTCGCGGTTCTCAGGCGGTGCTGGAGATTCTGCCGCCGTTTGCGGCGGCGCAGAAAAAACTGACACCTGAACTCCGCGAAGCATGGATTGATCTTTGCGTGGCTCGCGGAGACTCGGCAGGGCTGGAGGTTATCGACGAACTGACCGATGGCCAGTATCCGGAGATTCGCGGTTGCATCGAGATGCTCCAAGGCGACTTCGCCGCTGCTGACGTACTGTTTGAGGAAGGGATTCAGGTTTACAAGAAGAGCACACGGAAGCGGAAAGTGACGCTGAGTGGATTTGCTGGCGTTTTTCATGTCGTGCTGCAGCTCGCGAAACAGTCTCCGGCTGGCAGGCGTCGAATCAGGGAACTGCTGTCCGCGGCTGAGTCTGGATGGTTGCCGCACTTTAATTGTGCCATCGGCCTGATCGAAGATGCTGCCGAATGTCTGGCAAGCCCGACGGGCCGGTTTACGGGGTGGGCCACGTGCAATGCGGCAGTGGTTTCTCTGATCAGAGGCTGGTTGTGGAGATGGATCAGTCCAACCAGCAAAAGCCCGGTTTCGAAAGAAGCTTATCAGGAACTGGCGAATGACTATCGTTCGCTCGGTCTGGACTGGATGGCTGACGAGTTTTTGAGGCTCGTCGGAAAGAGTCAGTCGAAGAATTTGCGCAGTGATGCGGTCAGCCTGCTGAATCTGGTCAAGCCGCTGGAACCCTGGGAACGTTCGCTGTCCGCGCTGGAGTCTCTGGCCGGTTCGGACGGCACAGCGACGACTGGATCGTTTGCGCCGGTCGCTTCGGAGCGGTTGATCTGGTCGATCGAACTTTCCTCAAATGGAACCGACTTCGAGCTACAGCCATTTGTCCAGAAGGCTTCAAAGAAGGGCGGCTGGTTGAAAGGCCGGGCTGTGGCACTGAAGAGGTTGTACGCTGACTGGGATCAGGACGAATTCGATTATCTGACGGACCTCGATCGTGAGATCTGCCGGATGATTAAAGAGGACGTTCAGTATGGTGGTGGCTGGCGACGATATCGCGAAGTTAATTACGTGTTGCCGACAAAGGCGGTGCAGCGGCTGGTTGGACACCCGTTGCTCTTTCTGAGTGACGACCGCACGACTCCCGTGGAACTCGTCCGCCAGGAACCTCGCCTGATCGTTCAGAAGGACGAGTCCAATCAGCGGCTGACGCTGCGATTCGACCATCAGCCACCGAAGGACGCGGAGTTTCAGATTATCAAGGATGGTCCTCACCGACTGGCTTTGCTGATGTTCAGCGATCGGCAGCGTCAACTGCAGGCGATCATCGGTCGGCAACTGGAGATTCCAGAAGCCGCGCTGGATCGAGTGATTGGCGTCGTGCAGCCTCTGGCGTCATTGATGCCGGTTCATTCAGAAGTCGGAGGCGTCGATGCCGCCGAGACCATCGACGCCGATTCAAGGCCGCACATCCAGCTGTTGCCGTTTCAGGACGGCGTACGAGCTGAGTTTCATGTCCGACCGTTCGGCGAGGCCGGTCCGTTCGCGCGGCCAGGTGAGGGCGGCGAAACCGTTTTCGCTGACATTGGAGGCAGGCAAACGGCATCTCGACGAACGTTCGACCAGGAATTGAAACTTCGCGATGCAATTGTCGCTGCCTGTCCCGTCCTGAAAGAGCAGGACGAAGTCGACGGAATCGAAAGCTCGCACGAGTTCTACTTCCCGACCGTTCTGGAAACTCTGGAACTGGCCACGGAGCTTCAGCCGTTCGTCGAGCAGAAGCAGGTGGTGCTGCAGTGGCCGCAGGGACGCAGCTTCGAAGTGGCTGGCCAGGCGTCCGAGTCGCAGATGCAGGTACGCATCAAAAAAGATCGTGACTGGTTCGCCGCGTCCGGCAAGCTGGTTGTCGACAAGGATTTGTCGGTGGACATGATGCGGTTGATCGAGCTGGTGGAAAGCAGCTCGTCCCGATTTGTGCAGCTGGACGATGGACGTTTTCTGGCTCTGACCGAGCAGTTACGCCGCCGCGTGGAAGAACTTGGAGCTTTTGGTGATCGGCTGAAAAACAAGATGCGTTTCCCGGCGGTCCGTTCGGGAGCGATCGAGGAAATCAGCGGAAGCCTGAAAGTCACTGCTGACAAGCACTGGAAAGAGTGCCTGACTCGAATTCGTGACGCTGAAGACGTGTGTCCCGACGTGCCGTCAACTCTGCAGACGGAACTTCGCGACTATCAGGTGGAAGGATTTCGCTGGCTGTCGAGACTTGCCCATTGGGGGGCTGGCGCGTGCCTGGCCGACGATATGGGGCTGGGGAAAACGATTCAGGCACTGGCGTTGTTGCTGGATCGAGCCGAAGGCGGCCCGGCGCTGGTTGTCGCGCCGACGTCGGTGACATTTAACTGGGTGGATGAGATCAACCGGTTCTCACCGACGCTCAATGTGCGATTGTTCGGAAGTGGCGACCGTGCCGCATTCCTTAAAAACCTGGGACCGCGAGACGTCGTGATCACCAGCTACGGGCTGCTCCACAACGAGGCCGAACGTTTCGAGAAGCTCGATTGGCATACGGTTGTTCTGGACGAAGCTCAGGCCATCAAGAACGGCGCGACCCGAAGGTCGCAGGCCGCGATGGCGCTGTCAGCAGATTTCCGAGTCATCATGACGGGTACTCCAGTCGAAAATCACCTCGGCGAATTGTGGAATCTGTTCCGCTTTATTAACCCGGGGCTGCTGGGTTCCGAAAAGCAGTTCCAGACGAAGTTCGCCGGACCGATCGAACGGAACAAAGATAAGGGAGCAAAACAGCGTCTGAAGAAACTCGTGCAGCCGTTCATACTGCGGCGAGCAAAATCGAAAGTGCTGGAAGAGCTGCCGTCACGCACCGAGATCACGCTGTCCGTTGAACTGACCAGGGAAGAAGCGGCGTTCTACGAAGCCGTCCGCCAGCGGGCCGTTGAGAAACTAACGGACCTGTCCGGCAGGGACGCGCAGCAGCCCGCGCACCTGGCGATTCTGGCCGAGATCATGCGACTGCGGCGCGCGTGCTGCCATCCGAAACTGGTACTGCCGGAGTCAGGGTTGTCGAGTTCGAAGCTCCAGCTGTTCGGTGAAACCATTGATGAACTGCTCGCTGGAAATCACAAGGTGCTGGTTTTCAGCCAGTTTGTCGATCACCTGTCGATTCTTCGCGAAGAACTGGAGAAACGAGAGGTCTCGTACCAGTATCTCGACGGCAGCACTCCCGTGAAGCAACGCCAGCAACGCGTCAATGCGTTCCAGTCAGGTGAGGGCGACGTCTTCCTGATCAGCCTGAAGGCTGGCGGCACCGGCCTGAATCTGACAGCCGCCGACTATGTGATCCATATGGACCCCTGGTGGAATCCGGCCGTTGAAGACCAGGCTGCCGACCGCGCTCACCGGATTGGGCAGCAACGCCCCGTTACGATCTATCGACTGATCACTCGCGGCACGATCGAAGAACAGATTCTCGAACTGCACCGCAGCAAACGCGACCTCGCCGACAGCCTGCTCGAAGGCACAGACGGCAGCAGTCGACTTTCCGCGGAAGAGTTACTGGCGATGCTGCGTGGCTGAGAGGCGACAGTCAACAGAGAGAATCGGTTGCAGGTTCAGTGGCCGTTCACCTGAAATCGGCGGGCAATTTGTGAAGCCTGGTCGAGGTTTGGCAGCAGGCACGGGTGCTTGTATTGCTCGATGCTGCCGCCGAGTTTCGCCTGGCGTTCGCGAGCAAACTCAGCCCAGCTCCCACGGCGGAGCGGCAGAATTTCGAGCGGCGCCAGTCGCGCAGTCGATCGCTTTTCGTGGTACTCGCAGTTGAGTTCGCAGAGACGTTCATCGAGACGGGTTTCGAATTGCCGCGAGCTTTTATTCGGTGGGATTTCCCAGTCTTCGAGCATCAGCTGGTAGCGAGGGGGCTCGCCCCATGAGGGAATCATCGTGAAACAGCCGACTCGATGACTGAATTCCGACAGCGTTTCACGAACAGCCTCGACAACCTGGGACTCGGAAATTTTTTCGCCAGTGATGCTTGAGATGTGGGCTCCCTTATGCAGGAAGCGAAGAACCGGAGTCGTGTTGTGATGCCCGACGCAGCGGACAACATCACAAATGTCGTACCGGTAAAAGCCAGAGGCCGTCGTCAGCAGGATGAAGTAGTTTTGATCGGCTTCCAGTTCGTGCGCCTTCAGAATCGTTGGATCGTCGCTGCCATATTCGGCTTCGGGAATAAATTCGAAGTAGTGCGACGTGATGTCCAGCACACCGTCCGGCAAAGTATCCTGAAACGGAATCGTCATGCGCCCTTCGCTGGCCGACAGTCCATGATCCCTTACCGCAACGTTGCCGTAGTATTCGTGCAAAGTCGGGAGATAGGCGGCGCAGCTACCGCCGGTCCAGATGGCGGCAAGTTGAAGGTCCGGCCAGTAGTCCCGGGGTAACAGGCTGCCTGAATGCTCGACGCATTTTTCCAGGTCGCGAGCACGTCGCGGATTCGCTCTGGTGGTTCGTTTTGCAAGAGCATCACGAATACTCAACGGCAGATTATCAGCGATCGATAAACTTCCATCGTAAATGTCCCGGATCAGCTCTTCTTTGCGGCTGTCAGACATCTGAGCCATATGTACCAGTGTGCTGGGATTAGCCGTGGTCAGCATGCCAACATGCGGGTCAGCAATTGCCAGTCGCAGGGTCGTGTAATACTTATCTGCCGCGTTGTCGATCTTTGCCAGAATCGATGGCAGCGTGTAAAGCAGTTTGACGATGGGTTTCTGCATCGCCGCCGCCAAGCCGGAAATGTTTCCGCAGGGCGTACCCCCTTCGCTGGTGAATTTCTGATAGTCGCTCGACAACTGAACGATCTTCAAAGCCTTCATTTTCGGTCGCGAGTCAAACGCTGAGATGCCCCAAATCTGCCAACTGCGACGGTAGTCGCGGTAAAAGCGGTTCGTGACAGGAATGAATTTCGAATCCGAAGTCGTTCCACTGCTCAACGTAAACATCATCAGCCGATTTTTCGGACCCAGCAGCGCCTGAGTCTCTCCGCGTTTCGCTCGTTCAATGGCGTCACGGTAGAAACTGTAATCCGTCACGGGGAGTGCTTTGCTGAGGTCTTCCGGCGAGGACGCATGCCCAAGGCCGTGCTGCCTGGCAAGGTCAGACTGGCCGTTCAATTCCAGCAGCGACGCGAGTGTTGCGGCCTGTGTACGTCGGCAGTCTTCGGTCGCCGCCATAAATCGACCGAGCTGCCAGCGCAGTCGGAGCCGGGCAAGGGTACCGGCGGACGCTCGAAGTTGACCTGCAATCTGCATGAAGTCGCGGTTCCTGGTAACGGCTTCCACGGCGATGAATGTCGTGCCGTGTGACGAGCGATCGACCTGCGGCGGACTGTCGATTTATTCGTGTATGCATCCGTGTGATGTAAGTCTCGCGGGCTTGTGTTCGCAATCTTAAGTCATTTTGACGAATGCTGTTACGAGAGCATAGGTCCATCCAGGCGAGCTGCGGTATTCTGTTGGCAGACGCTACTCCAGGCAACTATACCTGACGCGGCCATGTGTGAGGTGCTTTGTAAGTACGCACCCGCTCCACAACGCCTCACTTCTGAACGATCGCTGTCTCAACACGTCTTGCAGCGGAACGCGTCGAAGTTTTGCCGTCGCTCGGGAAGTTCGAGCCAGGTCGCGCATGAAAAAGCGACAGTCTGCACCAGACAGACTGTCGCTTGAATATTCACTTCCGCAACGGGAACCTGACTCAGGCAACCTGTCGAAGAACTACTTCTTCTTCTTGCCCTTCTTGTCGTCGTCTTCTTCCTTAACTTTTTTCACCTTTTTACGGCCGACCACCGTCTTAGGCACTTTCGTCTTCGGAATACCGAGGACACTTTTGGATTCATCCCAACGGTCTTCATCCGTAAGCTTCGCAATACGCTCAGCTCGTTTCATAACATTTCGGGCGCGGATCAACCGACTGCCACGTCTCAGGCTCTGATCAAGACTCACCGTAGTTATCTCCAGATTTGCAACCCAGCAGTTTCGAGGGGTATCCTCTGAGCCGGGACGAACTTCTCAGGCAGCTCCCGAAACCATCGGCTGCGGGAAAGCGAAGGATTCTAAGCCTGAGCGGATTTGGTTGCAACTCGCGGAATATCTGCCACTTAACAGTCACGCGAGTTTCAGACTGTCTGTAATTCTGTAGGTGCTTAAATTGTTATTCCAAAAGACTTTACTGCGATCATGCACAGCCCGGATTTCATCCGTCGAGGCTGGGTCGACGCTCAGACTGGATTAGACACCATGATTCATCGGCGAGAAATCACCTCTGGACGGCATTCATTTCCGATCGTCGTCCAAATCTGTCAGCTCTTCGTTCTGCTTTTGCTTGTCGCGACCGGGGCGGGATGTTCGGGAGGCTCCGACCAGTCGCCAACAAAAGGCGCGTCGGAACCTGACGGCGGCAAGTTACCCGGGCTGACAATTCGAGAAGTGACTCTCGCATTGAACTGGTATCCTGAGGCCGAGCACGGCGGCTATTACGCGGCGCTCGTTCATGGCTACTTCGAGGAAGCCGGTCTGAAAGTCACGATCCGTCCGGGTGGGCCGGGAGTGCCGGTGATTCAGGACGTCGCCACAAAACGCGTCGAGTTTGGCATTTCCAACGCGGATCAGATTCTGGTCGGTCGCGCCCGCGAGGCGGATGTTGTGGCCGTGTTTGCGGCGTTGCACACCAGCCCGCGCTGCATCATGGTTCACGAGGCGTCTGGAATTAAACAGTTTGATGAGCTGAAGGACCTGACACTGGCGATCAACCAGAATTCGACGTTCGGGAACTTTCTGCAGCGAAAGATTTCGCTCGAAGGCTGCACGATTGTGCCCTACCCCGGAAACGTCTCAACATTTCTACTGACGCCGGACTTTGCTCAACAAGCCTACGTCTTCAGCGAACCGTTCACCGCGAAGAAGGAAGGTGGTGATCCTCGCAGCCTGATGGCCGCCGAGATCGGCTTCAACCCGTACACGAGCACTCTGATTGCTGAAGCGTCCACGATCATTGACGATCCGGAACTGGTCGCCGGTTTCGTGCAGGCGGTTCAGAAGGGCTGGGCGAAATACCTGTCCGATCCAGAAACAACAAATCGATTCATCCTGGCTCAGACCGATCAGATGAGTGAAGAGGACGTCGACATCCTTGAATTCGGCGCAAAGGAACTGCAGGCTCTTTGCCTGCCAGACGATTCGCCCGGAAGCGTACCGCTCGGAAATATGACCCAGGCACGCTGGCAGACAATGGCTGATCAGCTTGTCGAGTGTGAAGTCATCGACGCGGGAAGTCTGGATGTCGCCAAAGCATTTACCACACAGTTCCTGAAGAGGTCTTCGCCAGTGACCGGCCAATCGGAAGCCTCGAAACCGGATGGTGAGTAACGTCCGCGATTGCATGCGGTTTGATACGCAAACCAGACCGTTGATCACCCTCGAACTGAAGTCACCACCCGGAGAAACAACGTGAGCGACTCGCCGCCCCTCAGCGCCGATCAGTCGGACAGTTCAAACACTGAAGGTCCGTGGTACGCCGGAGTCACCCGTTACCAGTGGCTGGTTCTGGTCATCGCCTCTGCCGGCTGGGTGTTTGACGTTTACGAAGGTCAGATTTTCAACATCACGCGTTCTGACATGTTGACCGAGATTCTTGGAGGCGAAAGCGCTGACGTTACGAAATACGGCGACCTGTTCCTGGGAATCTTTCTGCTTGGCGGAACGGTCGGCGGCCTCGGAGCTGGGACATTGGCCGATCGCTTCGGTCGTCGCCCGATCATGATGATCACCATTCTGATGTATTCCGTGTTTTCGGGGCTGACATTCTTTGCGACCGAGCTGTGGCAGGTCGCGGCGTTAAGGTTTCTCGTCGCGATGGGAGTCGGCGGCGAATGGGCCGTGGCCGCCAGTCTGGTCTCAGAAATCTTTCCGGCGAAGGCTCGTCCTCACGCGTCCGGAATTTTTCATGCGTCAAGTATTCTCGGAACGTGGATGGCCGCGCTGGCTGGTATCGCTGTCGGCGTTAACTGGCGCTACGCGTACCTCGTGGGAGTGATCCCGGCGTTACTGATCCTCTGGGTGCGAGCCGCCGTCAAAGAGCCGGAGCAGTGGAAGGCAAAGGCCGCGGAAGGTCCGAGTGCTCAACTGGGGAGCTTCAAGGATCTGCTGACAAATCCGAAGTGGAGTCGCAATGCGATGCTCGGCATGTTGCTCGGAGCCGTCGGGTTGGGAACATTCTGGGCTGTTGTTGTTGCGACGCAGGGGCTCGCGAAGGACATGCTTGTTGCTTCGGATGTCGCCCCTGAAATTGCCAGCCAGAAAGCAAAGTTTGCCTACGGCATTATTCAAACTGCCGGCGGTGGAATCGGGCTCCTGGCTTTCGGTCCGCTTTGTTCCCGCTTTGGCCGTCGCCGAGCATTTATTGGAATGCAGCTGCTGGCTTTTCTGATCGTACCCATTACCTGCTACGGGCCGCAGACGTACCAGCAGCTCCTGTTTATTCTGCCGCTGTACGGCTTTCTGACTCTTGGCATCCATGCCGGATATGCGATCTATTTTCCCGAACTGTTTCCGACTCACCTCAGAGCCACCGGCACCAGTTTCTGCTTCAATGGCGGAAGAATTCTGGCGGTTCCGGTGTTGTTCTTTTCTGGGTGGCTGAAAGCAGACTCGGGCATGGACTACCGGCTCGCAGTTTCTTCGCTGGCTGTCTTGTTCCTGCTCGGGGCCGTTGTGATGGTCTTTCTGCCCGAAACAAACAAGCAGGAGCTGCCCGAGTAGTTCGAACAGCTCTTGAGTCTGGCGTATTGACTGAATAATTCTCCATGTAACCCCGTCAAACGTTACTGCGAGAGGGTCGGTAAAACACTCGGACGATCGTTAAAAAAGTGCTTTCTGTCGCTTCGGGGGAGCTGTTGCCAGCGGGCATATTTTCAGTGTGTACGAGTCGGTCGAGACTACTTCACCGCGGGTCAACTTCTGAGCGACGCTTGCGCCAACCGGGTAGTGTCGACTGAGCACTTCGATTGCTTCGCCCGTTGAAGCTGCGAGAAATCGACCGCGGCTGTTGTCAGGAGTTTCTACAAGAACCACGACCGGCATCGGTTTTTCTCCGTCACCCGTTGATCAAAACAAAAACCGCGGGACGTTTACGCACCAGCAATCGGTGAACGTTGTTGAGCGAGTTCCTGCATGAAGCCCATCATCCGCTGCGAGGTTTCGTGCGGATCCGGAATCACGCCTTCCGCAAGCATCGCATTGGCGAAGAACTGCTGACCACAGTTTTTGATAAAGGCTTTGTGCTCGTCATTGCTCGATAAACCTGCCAGGTGCTTTACCAGCGGATGCGACGGGTTGATTTCCAGAATTCGTTTGGTCAGCTGGAAGTCGTCACTGGCCCGGCTAAGCACTTTCTGCAACTGCGCACTCATCGCCCCTTCAGGATTCACCAGACAGCAGGCGCTGTCAGTCAGGCGCTTTGACTCACGTACGTCTTCGACGGTTTCACCGAGCGCTTCCCGAAACAGATTGAGCAGGGTTTCGAATCCAGCTGGTGGACCGGCCTGTTCGGCTTTTGATTGGTCGCCTTCCTCAGAATCGCTGGTAGATTCCAGCTCCGGTAAATCGACATCCGACGAGTCGATCGAAATCAGATCTTTGTCCTCAAACTGATGAACGTGATTGAGCACGAATTCGTCAACCGGGTCGACGAGATAGAGAACCTCGAGATTTCTTGATCGAAAAGCTTCGAGATTTGGATTCTTCTCGATCGAGGCAACCGTTTCTCCGCCAACATAGAAGATCTGCTTCTGACCTCCCGGCATTCGCGAAACGTAGTCGCCCAGCGAAATCAATGCGGCACGATCATCGCCATGCGACGATCGAAATCTCAACAGCTTCGCGATCGTGTCACGATTTTCGAAATCGCTGGCGACACCTTCTCGAAGCGTTGAACCAAACTGCTCATAGAAAGTTCGGTAGTCGTCCGGCGAGTCCTTCGCAACACCCTCAAGGTGGTTAAAGACCTTCTTGACGAGCACCTTGCGAATCTTTCGAAACACCGTGTCGTCCTGCAAAGCCTGCCGCGACACATTCAGTGGCAGGTCAGCAGAGTCCACAAGGCCATAGATAAAGCGCAGGTACTCTGGGAGCAGTTCCCGGCAATTGTTCTGAACCAGAATTCGCTTCGCACAAAGACTGAGCCCATGCTCGTCCTTGCCAAACCCCATCAGCTCAAAATTGGATGCCGGACAGTAAAGGATGGCGTGAAACTGGAATGGTGAATCACTCGTCAAATGCAGATGCCAGAGCGGCTCCTCATGAGTTCGTTTCGAAAGGTAGCCGTAAAAGTTCTTGTACTGCTCGTCGGTTACCTGCGATTTGGGCTCGACCCAGATCGGCGTCTGGTCATTGACGTGTTCTTCTCCGAGTCGAATCGCGTACGGGACGAACGTCGAATATTCAGTCAGAATATGCTTCAGACGAACTGGCTGCGTGTACTCAGTCAACTCTTCCTTCAGGTGAAGTCGAACCTGAGATCCTCGTTCCAGTCCTTCGGCAGGCTCGATGGTAAACTGCCCGCTGCCATCAGATTCCCAACGCCAGCCAGTGTCTTCCTGATAGCTTCGCGTCAGAACTTCGACTCGATCCGCCAGCATGAAAGCTGAATAGAACCCGACTCCGAACTGACCAATCAGCGAGACGTCTTCCTTGGCTCCCGCGCCAAGCTTTTTCAGGTATTCAAGCGAGCCGCTGTGAGCAATCGTCCCGAGATTTTGAATCAGTTCGTCATGCGTCATGCCGATGCCGTTATCACGAATCGTCAGGATTCGATTTTCTTCATCGGGCTCAATCGAAATCGTCAGCTTCGCGTCGTCTTCGTGCTCTTTCTGAGTCAACGAGATGTGTCGAAACTTGTCGAGAGCGTCAGACGCGTTCGATACGAGTTCTCGAATCGCGATCTCCCGATTCTGGTAGAGCGAATGCGAAAGCAGGTGGAGCAGTTGTGAGATTTCTGCCTGAAAAGTGAACTCTTGAGGTGCTGTTTCTGTTGCCATTTTTGTGAACTCCGAATCTCAGTAATCGAGGCAATCTCTCCGCGGAACGCCGACGCGTCTGATGCGCGACGGCTCCATCACGCGGTCGACGAATGTTAGTAGCCACGGCACCGGGCAAGCAACGAATACTATTTGATTCCGCGTTTCCGTCTCGAAACCCCACGAAAAACGGAAACAGCCTTCGTCAGACTGAGCTGACGAAGGCTGTTTTGATCGCAAAATTTCAGGGCGTGTTAGACGCTAGTTTCGTGGGACAACCGGGTTGAAACCAGCAGTGCCTCGTTTGCCAAACGGCTCAATCCGACCGAAATCGATCGTCCCTAACCCACTCGAACCACCGATCAGCGCAGCAAATCGGGCGTAATTACCTGCATCGCGGGCTTTCAGATCATCTGCAACAAAGTCACCGGATATCGCAGAAACTCCTACTGCGGCAACATTAAACTGACTGAGATCACTCGAATGCTCCGCAAACGATTCGATGATCATTTGCCACTTACGGAGTTCCGTCTTTTCGATGATTGGTGTGCCTGATCCTGGTATCTGCACGATGCTGCCATCACTCAACTGAAACAACCGCAAAGGGTCGGTGAGAGTCTGAGTAACCGTTACCGACTGGCCGTTGCCCAATGTGGTGGTGGTAGTGAATGTTTGAGGAGCACTGTTGTCGGCAACACCGATTTGGTTGTCGAAAAATGGTGCGTTATAGCGAATGGTCTCGTCCAGGAAGGCTCTCCCAATGTACTGAGTGAACGGGTTATCCGGTTCTCCAAAGATTGTCTGTCTATCGGCGAAGAAGGCTCGTGAGCTGTCGGTCGCATTACTGATCAGAAGTCCGTTTACATCACTTGGCAAATTGTTGTCTTCGGTCCACAGCAACGGAGTCGTCTGAGTAGGAGCCGTCGACAAACTCTGCAGGTTAGAAATATGATCGTACGAATTTGAATTTGAGAGTCCTGCCTGCCGTATCAGACGATCGGCCATCGCCGTCGACGTCGCGCCATACACACTGAGCTCCTGCTGCACAACTTGATCCAGTGGAGTGAACGGTGCGATCCCGGGCGCCCATACCTGATTAAAATCTGTAAATCCCCGCTGGTAAGTAATCGCGTTCGACGTTTGAAGCGCTGGCGGCAGATTGACGTTCAGACCACTCAATTCATCCCGAATAGCGGTGAATGTCTGGAGAACCCGTTCGAATCGTGCCGGATCAGTTCGCTGTTCAAATTGTACGATCTTATAAACCGGTACCATTCCACGATTCACTGCAGACAATGCTCCGCCGAACGTCCCCGTCCCGGTCACGGACTGGTTTGAACCATCAACGTCAAACATGATCTGCTCAACCTTCATGACGAATCCCGTCGGATCCTGGTTGGGAGCGTCGCCAACGAAAACGTAGTCGCCTGCGTTGAGCTGCCCAGGCAGATTCGGCATGGTGTTGTCATTGAAGTCGAGCTGGACCAGTCCCCCGACACTCGTCTGAACTGTCGCCAGCCCGGAAAGGGGCGTGGGGCTCACAACCGCGACGTCTCGAAGCGCGCCGGGATTGCCGAAGATGCCGTTATATTCGGAGTTTGTGCCTGCCAGGATGTTGTCACGGTTAGCCTGTAAAAACTGAATGGCCAGTTCGACCTGCTGCATCGCGACCAGGTGGTTGAGAATGACGCTGTTTGCAGCGTTAGTCAGCCGAGCGTCGCCCAGACTTGCCCCGGTTACCTTTTCGATCTGGGAAATCCGGTTCGGATCGAGCAGTCCGTCGAAGAGGAACTGCACGTCGGGAAGTGTGATGTTGCTCAGCAAAGCCGGTATACCAGCGTCAGAAGCTGGTGCGTCGATGTCTGAATTGACGGGCGGAAGTGTCGGTACGATCGGCGGAAGTGTCTGAGCAGTCGCGACATTCGCAATCCCAGCGACCAGGGCCAGAATCAACAATTTGAAAAGCTGTCTGTGCATCGAATCACCTGCTAAGGAACTAACTGCTGTCAGTTGTGAGAGAGAGGGCTCCAGATCGATCCTAAGCCGCATATCCTCCGCAGCGCTCAGACTCTAACCTTGAACGGAGAGTTCCGTCAAAGACTATTTCGTCCGCGACGGCAACTTTCAATCGTCGCAACTGGTGGAATAAACTGACTTTCCGGCATCCGCCAAGGGTTGTTCGAGTATGGCAGGTTGTCGAACAGCCAGACGACGAATCGAGACATCAGAATTGCTTCAAAAGGGACCTGATTTTCCCTTGCCGCTCGCGGTTTCTCAATGGATGCCATGATTTTCATTGACGTTCCGTTGGGCACAATCAGGTTAGTCATTGATCGGACGTGACGGGTTTGCCCAGTTGCCGGAGTAGTCCTTGCCGGAAACCACCACTCCCTTTTCGTGCCAGTTTGAACCAGCGACGACGTCCGGGGTGCAGTATCGCAATGTGAGTCCACAACGCCGGCGGTCGGAATTGTTCGCTTCAGAACCATGCAGCAGTAAATCTGAGTGAAGCGACACTTCACCAGCGGCCAACTCATCGTAGACGACTTCGCCGTACTTCTCAGCTTCCTCGATTGTCTGGTTCAGAACGTTGCCCTCGTCGTCATCGCTTGGTCGATAGGTCAAGTGCCCGACATGCTGTGATCCGGCGACAAATTTCATGCAGGCGTTGCCAATGTCGGCATCGTCAATGGCCAGCCACACGGTCACTGCTTTTGACGGAGTCAGCGGCCAGTAACTCGCGTCCTGGTGCCAGGCGACCGACTTCCCGTCATGAGGCATCTTGCAGAAGAAATGTGAGCCCCAACCGATAACGTCTTTGCCGAGGATGTCCTTCACGTAAGCGACGATACGCGGCTCGCACAGCAGGTCGTAAACCCGACCGTAGGTCAGATGAGCACTGCTGATGGAGTAGCTGTCACCACCCGCTGCAATGGCCCGTTCAAGCAACTCGTCGAAGTAGGCGCGAAGTTCGTCGGCTTCTGACTCTGAAAAGACTGTCAGGTCTTTGACATAACCGTCGACGTTGTATTGCTCGACCTGCTCACGAGTCAGAGTCTCAGGTTTCGTGACCTGACTCGGATAAAATCTCAGATCACGATCCATCTTTTCCAGATCAGCCTGATCGGGAACTGCCTGAAATTTCGACATCGCTTAATCCTGTTTTCTTCGACCCAGACCGCACGGCTAATATTTCATGCAGTCATTCACTCGGCAATTCGAAAGAGGTGCTTTTCACTCCGGATCA
>JABMPE010000442.1 GCA_013203845.1 Rhodopirellula sp.
ACGTACAACCTCGACAGCCCGCTGACCTGGCCGGAAGAAAGTCTGACTCAGGAAGTGCTCTGCAACGAAGACCTGATCAACTTTCACGTTTGCATTAACTGCTTCTACAACGAGACCGCTCACTTTGCCGACATCGTCCTGCCCTGGACAACGTACCTGGAGCGCTGGGATCTGGACGCGCGCGGTGCCTATAACCTGCGACCCTATGTCGGAATCCGCACGCCGATGGTTGAGCCGCTTGGTGAAGCGCGAGACATTCGCGATTTTTTCCCGGACCTGGCGAAACGCATCGGTGGCGGGATGGAAGACGCTTACGACTACGGTACGACCGAATACTACATGCGTGAATGGGCGAAGAACGTTCCCGAAAATCCCGAGACCGGGAAGTCGGGGCTGGACCGCCTGCTTGATGAAGGAGCATGGGAAAACACCGACCGTAAACCGTATTACGAGCCCTATGCCGCAGCGTTGTCTGACGAAGCAATGTCGGGAGCCATTGTCGAAGCGGAGTCGGGAGTCATCCTCAAAGACGGGCAGGGAATCGGTATCATGCGTCACGGAAAACCCGTCCGTGGTTTTCTGACGCCGAGTCGCCTGTTCGAAGTCCGCAGTCTGTTTGTGCAGAAGATCGGTCGTAATGAAGACTGTTCGGACCTGATCGCTCGCAGTGGACGGACAAAAACAAAAAGCCGTCCTGCGCAGCACGCGGGCTACGATGTCGAAATCAATCAGCTGCCCGTCTGGTTGCCTCTGCCCGAACATCAGAATCTGGCAGACGATGAGCTGATCATGACCAGCTTCAAGTGGAACGTTCACAATCATGGACGAACGATGCATTTGAAGTGGCTCGCCGAAATCGTTCACAGCAATCCGACCTGGATGAACCCGGCAACGGCGAAAAAGTTAGGGTTAAAAGACGGCGACTGGATCGAGCTGACGTCGTACTTTTCGAAAATGCTCGATGAGTCAGCTCCGCATCTGCATCACGGCCAACGCGACGCAAACGGCAGAATTGTTTCCGGAACAATGCGAGTCCCCATCGTGACGATGCAGGGAATTCACCCGAATGCCATTGCGATGAGCAATTCGTGTGGGCACACGCAATACACCAACGTGGCGCAAGCAAAGAAAAGTCGACCGACCGGTGACAAGACCGAGGGCATGGACACGGCTTCGTACCGGGACGCCGATTGGGAACGCAACATGTGGTGGCAGGATGCGTCCGACGGTGATGCTTCAAAGTGGCAACAGAACACCGGCAACGGGTGGAATCAGAACTCGATTCTGCCAATCTCGCCGGATCCAGTTACCGGCCAGCAGGCGTTCCACTCGACGGTGGTAAAGGTCACACGGTTGAGCTGACCTGTCGAAAGTCTCTAATGAACGTTGTTGCGATCACCAGACTGATTGTCGCGCTGACAGTCTGTGGCTTCACTGATTGCCGGGTTTCGTTCACGTTCGCTGCGGACCTGCGTCCGAACATCATCTTCCTGATGGGGGATGATCGAGCCGCGTGTGACAACTACTGGCCGGCCAGCAGCCAGTCGAGACCTTTATCTTTTGGCGGGGTAAGTGCGTCGAGACCTTTTTCACGCGGTAGAATTCCCAGCAGAGCATTCGCGATTTTCAGATCTTCCTGGGTTGTGATTTTGATGTTCATCGGCGATCCCTTGACGATGTGGACGGTGTGGCCGAGGCGTTCGACCAGAGAAGACTCGTCGGTCGCCTGAAAATCACCTCGTTTCGCGTAGGCTTCGAGGATCAACTCGCGACGGAAAACTTGCGGCGTCTGCGCGGCAAACAAATGTTCCCGAGGGACCGTTTCCGTAATTGAAGTTTTGTCGACTCTTTTCAACGTACTCGATATCGGAGTCGCGGGAATAGCGGCTCCATGATCGATGGCTGCCTGAAAGATGTCATCGATCCATTGCTTGACGATCAGCGGTCGAGCAGCGTCGTGAATGGCCACAAAGTCAATGTCGGACTGAACGCGAGCCAGCGCATTAAGCACGGAATCTGCCCGTTCCGTACCGCCGGCGACAATGTCGAGATCGCGAAAGCCCAGATTCGGCGCGTACTTGTCCTTGAACCAGTCGAGGTCCTCGGGGGAAACCACCACGATTGTTTGGGCGACGTCCGGTCGATCGACAAAGGCTTCGACTGACCTCAGCCATACCGGACGACCTTGAAGTTCCCGGAAGACTTTCTTTTCGCGGGGGGCCTGACTGCCGAAACGCGAGCTGCGTCCAGCGGCCGCGACGATCACTGCAAACTTCGACATCTACCCCTCCAGATCTGTGCTTCAGACAATACCGGACCGATTGCTACCGTTCGCTGGGATCTCACGGACGAATTCTGCTGATGCTCCGCAAAATCGACAGAGCTTACTTCATCAGCCGAAACGAACAACCACGCGATATGCTGCAACGAATTCCCGGGCCAGTTCAACTACGGAAGTCGTACCGACAACGTGAAGTCTCCTCAACAGCCTCCAGGAATCCTGAATTGTGATCGACTCTCCATCTGGATTCGGTCGCTCCACGCTTGAATAATGCCATAGTGGAGTCTCCTTTCGAAAGTGTGTTATGCGACACCCGTCCCGACATTCTGTACCAGACCGCTTCGTACACCGTTTCAGACTGACGGTGCTGGTCAGCGCATCCGTCTTTCAGTTGATGCTCGGCGACTTGAAAGCCGAAGGGATCGTCCTGCAAAACAACTTCTATATCGAAGGCCGTCCGTTTGAAGTGCAGGCGGTGTCGACTTCAGTGCCGGCCAACGCCGGAGAGATCATCAATCGTCCGGTGATGATGATCGACGCGGGCATGCGGCGTTACTACGTGCCCGTGCAGAAAGTTGCCAACATTCTGGCTAACAACGGGCTGGGGGCACCGGAACTGTTTGATCTTCGGCAACCACGACGTCCGTCGGGCAACGTTGTGGCGTCGATTGGACCTCTGCAGA
This sequence comes from Rhodopirellula sp., assembly GCA_013203845.1. Lineage (GTDB taxonomy): Bacteria > Planctomycetota > Planctomycetia > Planctomycetales > Planctomycetaceae > JABMPE01. The sequence continues at coordinate 2,965 of JABMPE010000442.1, forward strand.
ACGTGACACCGTTTGGGCCGGACGGACGCCGACAGGTCACACTGAATTTCGTACGCGGCCCCGTCGTCATTGATCAGGGAATCTACGAAATCGGGCCGAAGTTCATGCGAGTTTCGGCGCTGAAGTATGACTGGGAATTCGGTGTCGCCACTCGGTCGATTCCGCCTCCGGACGTCGACGCGATGATTCGTAAAGTGACGGATCAAAGCAAACCGGAAGATCGCTTCGCCATCGTGCGATTTTTCCTGCAGGCTGAACTGTATCTGCAGGCGCTGGCTGAACTGGATGCGATCGCGAAGGATTTTCCCGACCTGAAAACCAGAGTCGATGAATTCGCCGTTCAGGCAAGGCAGCAGCTCGCGCAGAAACTACTGGATGAGTTAGCTGAACGCCGCCACAACGGGCAGCACTTCCTCGGATGGGCAAAGGCGAAGGACTTTCCTGTCGAAGGAATGAGTGCTGCGATTCTGCGTCAGGTTCGAGAGTTTCTGACAGAGTATGAGTCGACGATCGACGATGGTGAGAAAGTCACCGCTTTGCTGGGTGAACTGCAGGGACAGATTGAAGATGCAGAGGTACGCGCCAGACTCGAATCCATGCGTATCGAGGTTGCCGAAAAGCTCAACTACGAAACGCTTCCTCGTCTGCGCCCGTTCCTGCAGCAGGCGAACGATCCGACCAGATCGGCGGCTGAGAAACTGGCTTTGGCGTATTCCGGCTGGGTTTCCGGCGACAGCGCAGCGATTGACAGCCTGCCGCTGGCCATCAATCTGTGGCAGGCCCGGTTCGAAATGTTGCGTTATATGAGGTCGAAAGTTCCGGCTCAGCGAACTCAGATACTGGCAGACCTGTTGGGAATCGAAGGCGTTGGTGCCGAGTCAGTGTTGGCATTGATCCCGCAGCTTCCTCCACTGATCAGCACTCCGGGGATTCAAGCTGGCCTCGCGACGGAACTTGAAGTCGACAACGTCATGGCGGGGCTTTCGGTAGATGCGCCGTCTGTGAAATATCACGTCCTGCTGCCGACTGAGTACTCGCACGATCACACTTACCCGATGGTAGTTGCGCTGCACGCGGTGGAGAGAAAACCGGATTGGGAACTCCGCTGGTGGGGCGGCACGGCTGAAGAGCCTCTGCAGTCTCAGCGTCGCGGATATATCGTCATCGCGCCGGAATATCTCGACGAGAAGGCAACAGCGTACACCTACAGCCCTCAGTCGCATTACCGAGTACAGATGGCTCTGCGGGACGCTCGTAAACGGTTCAACGTGGATTCCAATCGTGTGTTCCTGGCCGGGCACGGATCAGGAGGCGACGCGGCTTTTGATATCGGCAACGCTCATCCGGATCTGTTTGCCGGAGTGATTCCAATCACCGGCCAAATTGAGAATCTGGCCGTCAAGATCTGGAGAAATGGTCGGCAACTGCCCTGGTATATCGTCAGTGGTCAACTGGATCGGGATGTGTTCGAGAAAAACGCGTCTCTGATCAATCGGATGATGATCGGGCACTATGACGTTGTGTTGAGCGAGTTTATCGGACGCGGCTACGAGTCGTTCTACGAGGAGATTCATCAACTGTTCGACTGGATGGATCTGCAGGAGCGGCCTCCGTTGCCGAAAGAGTTCACGATGTTGACGGTAAGACCGAACGACAACCGTTTCTTCTGGTTGAAAGCCCATACGCTGGAAGCTGTGGGGCAGCCGCGCGGGCAGGTTCAGGATCTGCCTGCAGGGCTCGTTAATCCGGCAGTACGTCCGAAGAGTATCAGCGGTGACATTCTTACCGGGTCGGCAGACTACACAAAGATTGTCATCAAAAGTCCCGCTCGATCAAACACGATCTGGTTATCACCGGACATGATTGACTTTGGTATTCGCTTGAAAGTGCATCTTGGGTCGCGTCAGGTATTCAACGATTTCGTGGAACCCTCTGTCGAGCACATACTCGATGACCTGCGTCTCAGAGGTGATCGGCAGCGAGTCTACCACGCACGCATCGATCTCAACTGACCGCTGAAATAATCTGCCCGCTGTGGACTGATCTCGCAGGCTCCCTGGGATACATTTCGGACTCGTTTTCTGGACTGACCCCTGAGGGAGTTTTCGCATGAGACCGTTTTGTTATCTGCTGGTGGCCGCGTTTCTGCTTCCGCTGGCCGTGGTGTCGGCTGCCGACTTTCCACCGGTCAGCGAATTGCCGATCAATCCCGAACTACCTGACCCGCTCGTGATGCTTGACGGCAGCAAAGTCACCACGAAGGAGCAATGGGAACAGAAGCGACGTCCGGAACTGAAGGCGTTGTTTCAGCACTACATGTACGGGTACCTGCCAGCAGCAACCGGTGTTAAGGCCACTTTGACGGCATCAAACAACGATCTGTTTGATGGCAAGGCGTCATGGAAGAGTGTGACCCTTCACTACGGCCCGGACGGCACGCCACCAATCGAACTGCTGTTGGTTGTCCCCAGAACGCAAAAAGGTGTTCCGCCGGTTTTTGTCGGGATCAACTTCTGCGGTAATCACACGGTGCTGGCTGATCCGCTGGTGCCGCTGACGACGTCCTGGTATCGAGGAAGTTGCCCCGGATGCGAAGGCGACGTGGCCACTGAGAAAGGACGCGGCGGGCAGGTTGACGTCTGGAATGCCGAAATGATCATTGATCGCGGCTTCGCGCTGGCGACCTTTTACTACGGAGATGTAGACCCGGACAAAAACACGAACGACTTCACGGACGGCGTGCAGCCTCACTTCTTCAAAGACGGTCAGACGGAGCCTGGCAAACATGACTGGGGCGCGGTGGCTGCCTGGGCTTACGGTGTGCATCGAGTCATCGACTTTCTGGATGCGGATCAGTCGGTCGATACGAAGCGGCTGGCACTTGTCGGACACTCCCGCCTCGGAAAGGCCACACTGTTTGCCGGAGCACTCGATGAGCGGATCAAGGTGGTGATTCCTCACCAGGCCGGTTGCGGAGGGACTGCTCCCAATAGATTCAACGTGGGAGAGTCGGTCGAACGGATCAACACATCATTCCCACACTGGTTCAACGACACGTTTCCGGAGTTCAATCAACAGGTGGAGCGACTTCCGTTCGACCAGCATTGCTTGGTAACGCTCTGTGCTCCCAGAGCCGTTCTGTTTTCCAATGCCGAGGAAGATCAGTGGGCCGACCCGAACGGCCAGTTCAACATGCTCAAGGCTGCCGATCCCGTTTACCGATTTCTGGGAGTCGACGGTCTGCGACCCGATGCGAAACCTGAAATGGGAAAGCTGATTGACAGCCGGCTGGGCTACTACATTCGTCCCGGAAAACATTCAATGACCACAGAAGACTGGAAAGTCTTTCTGAATTTTGCTGACCGGCATCTCAAGTAGTTGACGGTTTTCAGATTGTCATTGGTATCGGGCATTCGCCTGCTGCGGTTGAAAATCGACAGGCCACTTAATTCGTTGCGTGCCACTGACGCTGCGAGTGTGGAATTACGCAGACGCCGCGAAGTGCAGCAAGCCCCGAAACTCATGAAAGGTTTCGGGGCTTGCTGAAGTCATTCACGTTCAACACTGCTGACGACCTGCCGAAGCAGGTTCATGCCGCTGAGCCCTCGTCAGGCCTTCACGCCGATGTTGATGTAGGCGTGAACGTGCGGATCGCCTCGGAAGTGCCAGACAAACGACGGCCCTTCGATTCTCCAGACGTCCCAGATTTTGTCGCCCTTCAGATCGCTGTCTGAGTAGTACGACATGTGCAGGCTGTCGAGGCCGCCGCCTTCTTTCAGAATGGCCATGACTTCCTGTACGTCTTCGTCGCGGTAGATTCCCAGCAGCACTTTGAGCGTGCTGGCGACAAGTTCTTTCTGGTCGCTGCTCAGATCAGCAACAGCGAGCCCCGGGAACTTGCCCGCTTTTCCCTGCAGGGCCACTTCGTCTTCTGTAGGCGACGAGTCAAGCAGTGCCACCTGGGCCTGCTTTGCATCGAGCGCTTTGAAGACTTCGTTTACCTGCTTCGTCTGGTAATAGAAGAGGTTCTTTGCCGGGTCTTCCACGCCGTGTCCGTACACGATGGGGCCGCCGAAAGCCGCTCCGGGAGCACTGTTGCCATCAGCACGCAGAGTCAGATGGCGTCCCGTCAGTTCCCACTCGAACTTGTCAGTGCCGGGCTCTCCAAAGACGACCATTGAATACCGATCGATTCCTCCGGCATCGGCTTTCATCTGGCGTGTCAGACGATCGTAGCCGTCTTCGCTGGTGATGCCTTTGACGATCTGTGTGATCAAATCTTTCTGCTCGTTCGAATAGAAGTCACTGCCGATCGCGATATTCGAAATTTTCCAGTTGGCATTGATGCGATTTCGCAGCTGATGGTCGAACGGGAGGCAGACCATTGCCGCCTGCTGATCACTGAAGGTGTCGTACAACGCTTTGACGGCTGTTTCTGCGGTGCTCTTTGCAGACGGAGCCGCATGGACCGATGACAGACCAGGCAGCAACTGAGTCGCCCCTGCAACTGCGGCGGCTCCGCCAATAGTTCCGAGGAATCCGCGGCGACTGACGCGATCGCCAAAGGCATCCAGAATACGGGAGTCCGAAGAGGTGTCGCAGTCGGGGCAATGACGTTCGGGTCGTTGATTCATCGGTAGTTCCTTGATGAGGTGGGAATTGGACGGTACCAACCATGTATTGGTACTGCATTTCCCGTCCGCTCGTCCACTGTTCGACGCGAATCGTTACCTTTGCGACGGGGCAGGGTGAGCTGGAATCTTAGATTCCGCGATCAGGGCAATCTTCTCAGCAGTACCTGATATCCGCCGTCGGACGGGCTGCCGGGAATGAATTCCTGAGTCTCGACAAGCTCGAACCCCGCAGTTTTCTCAAGGAACTGCGTAATGACGCCCGAGTTTTCTTCCGGCTCGACACTGCAGGTGGAGTACACAATTCTCCCACCCGGGGCGACGAGTGACGCTGCGGCGTCCAGCAGTTTCTTTTGAGTAGCCACCAGTTCGTCGATGTCGTCCGGAGTAATTCGCGATCGAACTTCGGGACGTTTACCGAGAACACCGGTGTTCGAACAGGGGACGTCGATCAGGATGGCATCAAACGGGCCTTCCGGAAGTTCAGAAAGGTCTTCGCGAATGACCAGCGGCTGAATCATCGACGAGAAGCCCAGCCGATCGGCATTTTCCTCGATCCGGCGCAGACGTCCCAGGTCGACATCAGTCGCCACGATACTTCCTTCGCCTTTCATCAGCTCGGCGAGGTGTGTTGTTTTGGTGCCCGGAGCGGCGCAGAGGTCGAGAACCCGTTCACCAGGTTGTGGTGCCAGCAATGCCGCCGCCGACATTGCTGTTTCATCCTGAACAGTAAATCGACCGTCAGCGAAGCCGGGTAAATCAACGATCCGAAACGGACCTTCATAACGAATTGATTCGGGACGATCACCAGCTTCCAGCAGTGTTGTCGGTTCGTCACGGGCCGCCTGCTGCATCTCGGCGAGCAGCTCGTCACGAGTCGTCTTGAGCAGGTTGACTCGGAACGACAGCGGTTGGCGGAGGTCGAACCACTTGGCCATCTCAAGCAATTCAGCGCCGGAAAAACGAGCACTCCAGCGAGTCACCAGCCACTCAGGCAGACCAAAGGCTGCCGTGATGTATCCCGGCAGGTCGGTTTCGGGTGGTGGGAAAACTTCCTTGCCGATGCTGCGGTATCGGATCTCTGTCACTCGAAACGCGGGAGTCTTCCGAGGATCAGCTTCGGGAGCGGTCTGTTCCTCGATGACCGGCTCGGGAACGGGAGCTGGGATTTCTAATGGAGCTTTCGATTTCGCGGCCGTGGCCTTCGCCCATGGAGAATCAGCAGGGGCTGGCGTGATTGTTGGCGACAGGGCATTTGGTTCTGGAGTGGTGTTCGCAGCTTCTTTTTTGGCGACGATTCGAGCGTGCAGCAATGCGGGACGGACACTGACCGGCACACGGCTGGCAGACGGGGCATCTTCAAATGCTTCATCGATCTCCCGGGCGATGGACCGAAAGACGCCATTCATGAAGCCGCACCAGCGAGGCTGCTGAGACCAGCGGCCCAGCTCAACGGTCTCGTGCACGGCAGCGTGCGGAGGAACTCCGTGCATGAACACGAGCTGGTACAGGCCAATCTGCAGCAGCGTCCAGAGTTGATCTTCGATGCTGTATCGCGGTCGCGTGACGAAGGCTCCGAGTAGTGCATTAAGCGTCGCCTGACGTCGGACGACACCGTTAACGAGTTCCGAAATGAACGGTCGATCGTACTTCGACAGGTTCTTGACCGGAGTTGGGGTGGCTGGCGTTTTCCAGGGCGACGCTTCGCCAGCAGACGCATTGTCGGGTTCGCTCTGGAATCCCACTTTCGAGCCCAGCGGCTTTTTACCGGGGAAGCTGCGTCCCAGGCCTTCGAGTTTCTCGTCGAGTAACTGGCCGACAAATGCCTGAGTTCGCTGATACTCATCCAGAATAACGAACGCCAGTTGACGATCCGTTGCCGGACGCGGAAGTCCTTCAACTGCCGTCCGGCCTCTTTGATGGAAACGTTTCTGGCCGACTTCACTTTTGCGGAATCTGAGCGGGTCGCGTTTCTTCATGAGTTGGTTCCGCAAAGCTTTTCAAGATCGCTGAAGAAGTGGGGATAAGTTTTTCCCGTGCACGCAGGATTGGCGATCCGAATACCTTCGGTGCGAAGTCCGGCCAGAGCAAAGCTCATAGCCATCCGATGGTCGTCATATGTCTGGATGGTCGCCGGCTGAATCGTGCCAGGAGTGATCGTCAGGCCATCTTCGTGTTCTTCTGCGGCCACGCCCATGCGGTGGATTTCGTTGACGACCGCGGCAACACGATCCGTCTCTTTGTGACGCATATGGCCGACGTTGCGGATGCGTGTTGGCCCGTCCGCGAACAGCGCGACAACGGCCAGCGTTTGAGCGGTGTCGCTGATCGCATTCATGTCGATGTCGACGCCGGTCAAACTTCCACCTCGAACCGTAATGGAATCGTCACGGTATTCGACGGTGCAGCCCATCTGCTCCAAAGCGTCAACAAAGTTAACGTCGCCCTGCAACGCGTAGCTGGAGAGTCCTTCGACGGTCACTTCGCCGCCGGTGATCGCGGCAGCTGCAAAGAAATAGCTGGCCGCCGATGCGTCGGGTTCGATAGCGTAGTTGGTGGCTTTGTACTGTTGCGGTGAGATGGAAAACCGGTTGGGCTCCGAACAGCTGACGGTTGCCCCAAACTGGGCCATCACGCCCATCGTCATGTCGATGTAAGGCAGAGAAACCAACTCACCGGTGACGTCAATGTCGACGGGCCGGGACGCGCACGGCGCAGCCATCAGCAAAGCACTGAGGTACTGACTGGAAATATTCCCGGCCATGGTCGTCTGACCGCCGCTCAGCCCCTGAGCCTTGATGCGGACAGGCGGACAACCGGAACCCAGTTCGCATTCAATCTCGACACCGACCTTCGTCAACGACTCGACCAGATGCGAAATTGGCCGCTCGCGCATGCGGTCGTTGCCGTCCAGGCGGTACTCGCCGTTGCCGAGCGCACAGAACGCTGTCAGAAACCGGATGCTCGTACCGCTGTTCTCCAGCCAGAGTTCCGCTTTTGTCGCCGGTGGCCGACCGCTGCAGCCAATGACTTCCATCGTGCAGTTTTCAACGTCGTGAGTCACCGGGATACCCAGGCGGTTCAGACTTTCCACCATGACTCGAGTGTCGTCGCTGGCGAGCACTCCCGTCAGCTGAGTCGTACCCGACGCCAGCGCAGCCGTAATCAACGCCCGATTGGTCAGGCTCTTGGAACCGGGCGGTCGAATAGCTCCTCGAACCGGCTCTGTCACCGGCTTAACGAGGTACGCATCATCCATCGTTTACAGAAATCCCGTGGCTTGGAAAGAAAGAGAACCCGGTCTCCCGAGGAAACCGGGTTATATATGTCAGATTTTGGTGACGAGAGCAGGGTGGTCACTGCCCACCACAGAAAAGATTTCGGTAGTCACTGCCCGTACTACTTTTTCTCTGCCGGCTTGCTGGCTTCCGGCTTTTTCACCAGATCAGCTTTTGTCAGCTTGCGGAGTTTAATGTCTTTCAGAGCTCCCGTCGTCTGCCACGTCGAGAATCCGAGAGGTTTCGACGCTTCCACTTCGATACGCACTGAAAACTTCTGATCCGAAATGGGAACATCGAGGATCTCTTCGTCGTCGATCCACGCGTTGATCTGTTCGTCCGTCACACGGATTCTGAACTTGTACCACTGTTTCGCCTTGAATTCGCGGTACGACGTCGTCTCGTTTTCGGAGGCGTCGTAGCTGTTGATTGACGATAAGCCACAAACTCCGCCACCCCAGCCGCCGCAGATTAACGAGCCATAGCCTTTCTGAATGGGCAACGTCAGGCCGCAGAAGAAATCGAAGCCACTGACTCGCATCGCCTGAAAGGTGATCTCGTAGTTGGACCGCGGAATCACCTTGGCGTCTTCCCAGGTAATTCCTGTCATGTCCGAACCCATTTCCATGATCAGACTGCCGTCCTTCACCAGAACTTCGCCTTCACCACCAAAATTGGTCGACTTCCAGCCTTTCAGGGACTTGCCATCGAAGAGTGAGATGATGTTCTTGTCTGCCTTCGGCTTCTTGTCCTTCTCTTTACCCTCGGCAGCATCTTCAGCGCCGACAGCCCCGGCAAGCAGAGCAACACATAGAAAAACGGCGGAGTGCAGTCGCATGGTTATCTCCTGAAAATCAGAAGTCGCCCCGCGTGAGGGCGACAGCACGTGAGGTCTGAAGTTGAATGCTCGATTCACGCGAAAACGACAGGCTGCATCGTGATCTGGCGAGAGCCGGAAGGCAACACAAGGCATCGAATCCTGTGTTTCTGCTAATTCTCGCCGCGAAAATGAACCTGTACCTGGTCGTGCATCGTGTAAAAGCGAAACTGCTTGCCGTCGTGAATGAACAGGCCGCTGGATTTGTTTTCGGAAATCGGCCGCAGCGGGTTGCCGGGATATTTCTGCCAGTTTCGCAGATCGTTGGAAACCGCGATGCCGCTGGCCCAGAGCTTTGAGCCAGCTTTCGACCCGTGGATTGAGGCGTAGTATCGACCTTTGTATTTGAAGACCTGATTCATCGCGATCAGATCTAGGTCGAACTCGTCCGGACCAGGCACCATGACCGGATCGTCGCTGACGTTCGTCCAGACTTGCAGGTCGTGAGAAGTTGCCAGCCAGATGCCTTTGTCCTGACGCTCGTAAAACAGGTACCAGACACCGTTTTCAAAGTGAGCGGTTGGGGTTCCGTACGGTCCCGGCTCGATCGGTTTTCCGTTTGCCATTCGAACATCAAGTTCTCCGATGCGTTTCCAGACGATGCCGTCTGTCGAAGTCAGCAGTTGAGCCTGGTCGGCTTTTCCTTCGGCAAACATATACAGCGTTCCGTTGTGCGGAACGATCATGAAATCTTCCACCCAGACGTCGTCGTAAATCGGATTCTCCGGATGAGCGGTCCACTGCAGCCCGTCGTGCGAGGTTGCCAGACCAAGCTTCTTCTGACCCTCACGTGTTCCGTCGTAGCCGGTGTACCACATCCGCCACGCCGGAGTGCCCGCCGAAGCGTGCCTGTCGAACATGATCCAGCCACGTTCGCGGATCTTCACATCCCAGTGCCCGGCGCCCTGAGCGGTGAAACCGGATTGCTGGCCACCGGTGCGAAGTTGGTTAACTCTTTCGGAAACAGTTCGTCAGCCCTGGCCGAACCGTTTGGCGAAACGACACAACTGCACCACAACGTCACGACGACCACGAGGTGTGAAAAGTTAAAACGCGGCATGGCTATTCCTCGATGTCGTTCTGGTTCCAGGGCATGGGCATGTCTGGTTTCCGAGACTGGTGACGGACGCGCACGTCTTTCGGGCGATCCTGAAAGTATTTGACGATGGCATCGAGTTGCCGCACGGCTTCGTGATAGATCTTCTCGCCTTTTTCTTTTGTAGCGAGTTCGGGTTCGCCGATCACGCCGCGAGCGGAATAACTGCTCGTCCAGGACGTCAGCGCGGCGGCTCCCGAACCCAGCAGATCAACCCACATGTAGGGGTTGTCTTTGGTCACGGTGCTGATGTGATTTTTGATTCGGTCTTTACGGACACCGGCTTCGTCAAGGTACAGGTAAAGCGACGTCTCCAGTTCACAGGCATGAGCACAGCCGCCGGGAAATGTGCTTTCCCGCCAGGTTCCGTTGAAGTCCGGATCGATCGTCAGCAGGTGCCACCAGGCAATCAGCAGGCATTCGGCACTGGTTTCAAGATTCGTTCGCCGAGCGGCCAGATCGAGGTTCGGCATGTTCGAGCCGTGACCGTTCAGCAGAATGATCTTTTTGAAACCGTGGTACGCCAGCGAGGTCGTGACGTCGAGCACCTGCTTGATGAAGGTTTCGTAGTGAGTGTTGATTGTGCCGGGAAAGTCCATCACATGGCCGGTATAGCCGTACGCGATTGTTGGCAGCACGAGCACTTTATCCGGATTAGCTTCGCCCACGCCGCGAGCGATCGAGCCGGGACACATCAGGTCGACATCCAGCGGCAGATGATCGCCGTGCTGCTCAACGGCTCCGCAGGGGATGATGCAGACCTGATTCTGTTCGACGGCCTCGTTGATCTCGGGCCAGGTCAGTTTTTCGTAGCGATATTCGGTGGTCGCTTTGCTGGTCATCAAGTGGTCCTCGCTTGGGAGTAAAAATTAAAACCTTGCGTGACAGGCAGGGTGAAAGTTTGCGGAGTCGGCACTGTCCACCAAAGTCTATTTGGTCGCCAGTGTCCACCGTGCAGCATCAATTGGTGCCCGGGCTTGCAGGATTAATTGGTGCCCGGATTTGTCTCGCCGATGTCTGGCGGCGTGACCGGAGCGGGCGGCCAGTGAACTCCTCGTTGCAGTGCGAGGCCGCGATTCGATAGCGACGGACAATCCTGATCCGGAAGCCCGACAAGCCTGCCAGCATCGTCCACCCAGTCAAGGTCCGAACCGTACAGCTCAGAACAGAGCAGGGCGGTCAGACGCTCCCGTTCAGCCGCGTGACGGTCGTTGGTTGACAGGTCATGCAGCTCGGTCGGATCGTTGTGCAGATCGAAGAGCTGCCGGCAGTTGCCGGCTGGGTAGTAAAGCAGTTTGAAGCGGCCATCATGAATCATGCGGGCGGACATCGGGCCTTCGTTGCATTCTCCGTAAGCATGGCCCCGACGTTGGTCACCGACGACCGGAATCCCGTCACATGAATCCGGAATCGGAATTCCAGCCTGGTCAAGCAGTGTCGGCATCACGTCTCGAAGATTGACGAGTCGATCGTCACAGGAGTTTTCTGAAATCCGCTCGTCGCCTTTCTGAGGAATCAGCAGGAACGGAACGTTCGCCGAGCCTTCGTAGAACAACCGCTTGGCCCAGAGGCCGTGCCGGCCCAGCATGTCGCCATGATCAGCCGTAAAAACAATGATCGTGTTGTCAAGAATGCCTTCTTCACGCAGCGTTCCCAGCACGAGCCGGATCTGATGGTCGATGTGGGTGCAGAGCGCGTAGAAACCCTGCAAAGCGGTTCGAATCGTTTGTGACGAGCGAACATGCCAGCCGTTTCGCTGCACGTTGAGTCGGTAACAAAGCTCATCACTGGGGGCTGCCGGCTGTCCGGTTTTTGAATTCGCAGTCGGTTGCGTAGAAATCGCGTCTCGCCATGCGTCCGGAACCCAGTCGCCATACACGGGCTCGTCAAGATCGAGGTCGCTGTAGATGTCCCAGTAGTGCTGTGGCGGGACGAGCGGCGGATGTGGATGTGTGAACGACATGTACCAGAAACCCGGTCGGGTCGGGTCTCGTCGTCGAATCGTGCGGGACATCTGCTGAGCCGTCCAACTCGTGACGTGGCAGTCTTCGGGCAGATGCCACGGTCGCGCCGTGTACTGGTTGTTGCTCATCGCGTGGTCGAACTGCCGGCCAGCGTAACCCTTATCGCCAAGGAAGATGTCGTAGTCGTCCCACACGCCCCAGTGAGGCCGACCTTCTTCGGCCAGAATGACCTCATCAAAACCGGCACGGGCTCGTTGAGGAAAGACGTGCAGCTTTCCGACCGCGCTGGTCTGATAACCGGCCTGCCGGAATGTGTCGGCAATTGTCGGAGCGGCTGGCATCGTCAGCGTCGTTTGAAATATCCGGTCGCCATGAAGCCGCGGAGACTGCCCGGTCAGCAGACTCCGCCGCGCGGGGATACAGACCGGACACTCGCTGTAGGCGTTCGTAAATCGCCTGCCACATCGGGCCAGAGTGTCCAGCGTCGGAGTCTGAATCACCGGGTGCCCGGCGCACCCCAGAAGGTCAGCGGGCCAATGATCAGTCGTGATCAGCAGAATGTGCGGCTGATTCTTCGAAGATGCGCGTTCGGACACAGCAGACTCCATCGCGAACCCGATTTAACCTCAGCATTTGCTGGGCTGGTGCGAAATCAGGTGGTCATGATTCGTCAAATGTTTTCGACGGTCAAAGCGATGGAGCGTACTCGATTGCCTGTCAGAAATCAGTTTCAGACGGGCTCAGCATCTGTTTGCAGTTTGTCGGCTGCCGAGGCGGGAACTTCGAATGAATGGGTCGTTGCGGTTTTGGGCAGGTCGATGTCTTCGAACTGCGGTACGAAAATCGGAAGCCCAGCCGTATCAGTACCTTCGATTCTGGCCGTGTGGTGGCCTCCAACCGTACCTTTGCCTTCAGAAGACGTGTTGTACTTTCCATTGACAATTGCAGCGAAACCTTGAGGGCCGACGTTTCCCTCTGCAGGATTGAAATAGATCGTTCCCTTCGGGACAGGCTTGCCGTCATACGTCACCGTTCCAGAGATATTAAAGCGAGTCCGTCCCTCGTCGACGCTTCCGCCACAACCGGAAATTACCAATAAAAACAGAGGTGCCAGTGCGGCAAGGATCAGCACAGAACGTCGTGAATTCTTCTGAAAAGTAGCTCGCTGAGCATGCATGTCTATTTGATTCCTGAAAACAGTTAATTCGTACTTCTGAACGGAAAGAGCCCCGCCAGGCGATGTTACGCATGCCGGGGCTCGAATTTCTCAATCGATTGAACGTTCTACTATTAGTTTGACGTCAGACTAGACTGTTCATCACCGTCGCGAGTCGCGGAATCCTTGTAGACGTTGAGGTCAACATTCTCCGAAATAAACGTGACCGCACCGTCTGAAAACAGCATGTGGCATCCACCGATGTGATTGCTGCCGAAGCTGATTTCATTGAAATTATTGGCGCCGTTGTAGGTGGTTGTGTTGATGGCGAACGTGATGTTCTTGGTCCCGCCGCTGGCTGTTCCGGCAAAGCCGCGATGCCACTTGCGATAACCGACCATGTCGGCACCGGTCAGCGATTTGTGGTTTGAAATTTCACCAACAGCAATAGTATTTGACAGCCCGTCAGTAATGTCGCGGAAATTGATCTTCGAATCGCGCCCAAGGACCCCCCTGGTTCCGTAGCCACCGTGCGCTGTTCCAGCGTTACATTCAGTGCTACTACTGACGCCCGCGCACGTGTACTGGGTTGTTCCGCCGGTGTCGATTCCAGTAGTTGGACCCATGTTCCCATAATAATGGGTCGTGTACTGAGTGGTACTGCCGTTCTCTTTGTCCTTATTTGAGCTGGGGCACAGGTAGACGGAAATCTTTTGTGTCCCAAGAACAGGGTCGTGCGCGGTATTTGTCTTCAGGCTGAAGTCTACAGATTCATACAAGGGGCCGTAATCTATCGATGGTAGAATCATGACCTGCCACGACAATTCATTGCCCCCGGTCATACCACCGGGAGGCAACGTGTTGTGAATGTCATGATAATTATGCAGGCCAATGCCAATTTGCTTGAGCTGGTTTTTGCAGGTGGAACGGCGGGCGGCTTCACGCGCCTGCTGAACAGCGGGCAGCAAGAGAGCAACCAGGATCGCAATGATGGCGATCACAACAAGCAGCTCAATCAGCGTAAAACCCCCGCGCCGCCGGTTCTTTTCACCACGGAGACGGATTGACCCAGGGCAGCCCTTGGCCGCAAACAAACTGAAACCACGAATTAGCACAGCCTGCCCTG
>JABMPE010000443.1 GCA_013203845.1 Rhodopirellula sp.
CCTGACTTCTCCGTTCCCGTGACAGTCCCCGCTAACCTGAAGCCCGGCAGATACGGCCTGACCGTCGCCGACGCCTGGAGCAGCGAAACACGCAAGGGAATTCCCGGCCCCTGCACACCGCTGATCTCGCTTGTCGTGAGTGCTCCTTAACGACCCGTCCCGATATTCAATCGTGTCATTCCTGCTCTCAACACATTCAGAAGCTGTTTCGGGATGAATCCCTGCGTGGCTGTTTTGCCGCAACCAAAGAATGCCCACAGACCACATCGACTGATGCGCGTACGGCAACCGAGGAGTCGACAGATGCAGGAGCATCACTGGCAGATGCCGGGTTTCAGGAATGAATGGCCGACGAATGTTAAGTTCGACTTGCCGCAGCCCCTGACTACCGAATGGACCCAATACTCGCCCGTCCCGAAACGTCGGGACGGGCGGTTCAGAAGGCAGACACTGCCGGTGGCGTATCCAACACGCCGTGTTGGAACTTCAGCATGGCTGGCGTAGAGATGGCGTGCCATTTCCGCTGGGACTCTGCAAGGGGCGACAGGTCGACTTCGGTCGTTTGCAGCTCAGCGTTGTCCCAGCGTCACACGGTTCCGTCACCTTCGCGGAGCGGGACCAAGGTCGAAGCGGTCGAGATTCATCACTTTGGTCCAGGCGGCCACGAAGTCATGCAGGAATTTCTGCTGCGCGTCGTCGCTGGCGTAGACCTCGGCGATAGCCCGCAGCTGCGAGTTCGATCCGAACACCAGGTCGACGCGACTAGCTGTCCATTTGACGTCACCGGTTTTGCGATCCCGCCCATTAAAAAAGTGCTCGCATTCGGGCGACTTCTCCCACTGCGTGCTCATGTCCAGCAGGTTCACGAAGAAGTCGTTGGTCAGTGTCTCCGGTCGCTGCGTGAAGACACCCAGCTGTGCCAGTGCACCGTCTCCGGAGTTGGTATTCAGAACTCGCAGACCGCTGATCAGAACGGTCATCTCCGGAGCCGTCAGTGTCAGCAGGTGCGATCGATCAACCAGCAGTTCCTCAGCGGGGCGATCGATTTCCTGTGCCTGAAAGTTACGAAACCCGTCCGACTTCGGTTCAAGCACGGCGAACGACTCCACATCCGTCGTCTCCTGCGTCGCGTCGGTGCGTCCCGGCAAGAAAGGAACGTTCACTTTGTGCCCGGCCTTCTGCGCCGCTTCTTCAACAGCGGCGCAGCCGCCGAGCACGATCAGGTCGGCCAGCGAAACTTTCTTTCCACCGGACTGCGCGTTGTTGAAGTCCTGCTGAATCTTCTCCAGCGATTGCAGGACATTTGCCAGTTCGTCGGGCTGGTTCACGGCCCAGTCCTTCTGCGGTGCGAGCCGAATCCGGGCTCCGTTCGCTCCGCCGCGTTTATCGGTGCCGCGGAACGTTGACGCGGATGCCCAGGCAGTCGAGACCAGTTGAGAAATGGAACGACCGGAGCTGAAGATCGTGGTCTTGAGCTGAGCGATGTCCTGCTCTCCGATCATTTCATGATCGACTGCAGGAACCGGATCCTGCCACAACTGCGGCGCAGGAACTTCCGGGCCAAGCAGACGCGAGACCGGCCCCATGTCGCGATGCGTCAGCTTGTACCACGCTTTGGCGAAAGCGGCGGCGAACTCGTCCGGGTGCTCATGGAAGTGCTTTGAGATCTTCCGGTAGACAGGATCCATCCGCATCGCCAGGTCCGTCGTGAACATCATCGGAGCGTGAGACTTCGACTCATCGTGAGCATCCGGCACGGTACCCTGCGCGGCCGGATCTGTCGGAGTCCACTGCCACGCACCGGCCGGGCTCTTCACCAGATCCCAGTCGTAACCAAACAGGTTGTCGAAGTAGCTGTTTGACCATTCCGTTGGAGTCGTACTCCACGCGCCTTCCAGGCCGCTCGTGATTGTGTCGCCAGCATTGCCCTTTCCGAATCGATTCTTCCAGCCGAGCCCCTGTTCTTCGAGACTGGCTCCCTCGGGTTCAGGACCAACGTTGTCCGCACTGGCAGCACCATGTGACTTGCCGAAGCTGTGACCGCCAGCAATCAGAGCCACGGTCTCTTCGTCATTCATCGCCATACGGGCGAATGTCTCGCGGATGTCTTTGGCGGCATCCATCGCACTGGGCTTGCCGTTGGGGCCTTCCGGATTGACGTAAATCAGGCCCATCTGAACGGCGGCGAGAGGGTTTTCCAGGTCCCTGTCTTCGCGGTACCGCTTGTCGCCCAGCCACTCGCTTTCAGGCCCCCAGTAAATATCTTCCTGCGGTTCCCAGACGTCCGCCCGACCTCCGGCAAATCCGAACGTATCGAAGCCCATCGACTCAAGAGCCACGTTGCCGGTCAGAACTATCAGATCGGCCCACGAGATTCTGTTGCCGTACTGTTGCTTGATGGGCCAGAGCAGCCGCCGGGCTTTGTCCAGGTTCGCGTTGTCCGGCCAACTGTTGAGCGGAGCGAAACGCTGCGTTCCATAGCCAGCACCGCCACGACCGTCGGACACGCGATAGGTCCCCGCACTGTGCCAGGCCATCCGAATAAACAACGGCCCGTAATGTCCATAGTCGGCCGGCCACCAGTCCTGCGACGTGGTCATCAGTTCTTTGATGTCTTTCTTCAGGGCGGCCAGGTCGAGCTTGTTGAACTCCCTGGCGTAGTTGAAGTCCTCGCCCAACGGATTCCCTTTGAGAGAGTTCTGATGCAGGATCCTCAGATTCAACTGATTCGGCCACCAGTCGCGATTCGACGTCGCTCCAGCGGCGGTGTGTCGGTTCGGGCCAGCTGCTCCGCTCATCACCGGGCACTTGCTGATAGTCTCCATCGTCTTTTCTCCATGCGGGTTCGAGGGTTGTGATTTCTGGTTGTTGCCACCTGGTTTACCGTCGCTACCGGTAATCGAAGATCGCCCGCGGACCAGTGTCGACTATTACCCCAGAGGCGTGCGATTGATTTACGACATTGTGCGGTTCAGCACAGACGAGTCAAAGTGGAAGACCGTAGAAACCGGTGAACGAGCTCGAGTGATGTTTCACCGATTCGACGACAGCACATTTCTGCCCAACGTGATCGAACGTGACGAGGCCACACTGATTCTGCCAACCACTGTCGGATGCACTCCGCTTATTGTTCGCGGTGAAGGCTGTGAGTTGATCGACGCTGACGGGTGTCGATATCTCGACTGCTACTCCGACGTCGGTGCCATGAGCCTGGGTCATTCGCACCCGGATATTCTTGCGGCGGCTCACGCTCAGATTGATCAACTGCAGCACACGACCACGATTTACCTGACGGAAGCGATGTTCGACCTGGCCGAACGGCTGGCGGAGCTGGCTCCGGGAGAACTGAATCGTTCGTTCTTCTGCGCGTCGGGAACGGAAGCAAACGAAGCCGCTTTGCTGATGACGAGTCAGTATACAGGACGCGGTCAGTTTCTGTCCCTTGAAGGCGGACTGCACGGTCGGACGAAATCGGCGATGAGCGTTACGCAGATTCCCATGTGGCGGACCGACCCATTTCTGCTGGAGTCCTGCCACGGCGTTCCTGGATACAACGCGAATAACTCGTTAGCCCGTATCGAACATGAACTAAGCAGTCGCAAATATGCGGCGGTGATTGCCGAACCGATTCAGGGCAACGGCGGAATCGTCACTCCGCCGCGTGGCTACTGGCAACGCTTGAGGAATATTTGCGACGATACTGGAACGCTGCTCATCGCCGACGAAGTCCAATCTGGAATCAATCAAACAGGCACGTTTTTCGCCGTGGATCACGAGCAGGTCATCCCAGACTTTATCACGACGGCCAAAGCGCTGGGCAACGGCTTTCCGATTACTGCCTGCCTGACGACAGACAATGTCGCGGATGTTTGCACTCGGCCTGCGGCGTCGACCTACGGGCCAACCCCATCGCCTGCCGCGTGGCTCTGGCCGTGCTGGAGTGTCATCAAAAAGTCAATCTTGCGGAACAGGCCTTCCAGAAAGGCCGAAGACTGGTCGCCAGACTGAACGACCTGAAGTCCCACACAAATCTGATTACAGACATTCGCGGTCGCGGTCTGATGGTGGGTGTTCAATTGGGAAACTCGAATGATGAGCAGGCGGCACCAGTCACCGATCAGGTTCTTGAAGCCATGAAAGATCGAGGCAACCTGCTCGGCAAAACAGGCCTCAACCGAAACGTCCTGACATTGATGCCGCCGCTCATTATTTCCGACGAACAGCTGGCGCGAGCCTGCGACGAATTACAGCAAACCCTTCAGGATTTGGTAATTTAGAAGGCTGTTGATCATTTCAGAATGCCAGGACAGCACACGCGCTGCACAGATCACGTACAACTTTTTCAACTCGTCATCGTTGATGGAGAAACGAATCGATGCACCTTTCACGAGTTACTCGCTATGCGTGTGTCGCTCTGCTGGCGGCGCACACATTGCTACAGACCAGTATTGCGCACGCGAAACCACCAGTCGGCCAACGCTGGCCACAGTCGCAACTCGTTGCGATTGACAAGATCGACCACGGCCCGTTGAACACGTTGCTTGCGAAGTACGTCGACGAAGACGGATACGTGAACTATGCCGGCTGGCAGCGGTCGCAGACGGATCGGCAAGCGTTGCTTGCTTATCTCAGTTCCCTCGGCAAAGCCAATCCACAGTTGCGCTGCAGCAAAGAAGCTCGGCTGGCATTCTGGATCAATGCTTATAACGCTCTGACGATTGAAGGCATCCTGCAGGAGTACCCGACCACCAGCATTCGGAACCACACCGCCAAACTGTTTGGCTACAACATCTGGAAAGAGCTGCCACTGATCGTCGGATCGAGTCAGCACTCACTGGAACACATTGAGCACGAGATTCTTCGCAAAATGGGCGAACCTCGAATTCACTTCGCGATTGTCTGTGCGTCGATCGGATGCCCAAGATTGCGCAACGAAGCGTACGTGGCTGATCGACTTGAAAAGCAGCTCGCCGACAACGCACGCGATTTCTTCTCGCGGCCAGGCAATTTCCGCTATGACGCCAACCAGAGAACCATGCAGGTCAGTGCGATTCTGAACTGGTTTGCCGCCGATTTTGGCGACACTCAGGTGGAACAGTTTACGCGAGTGAAACAGTACCTCCCGCCGGCAGCTCAACAACTGGCAGTGAGCCCGCGAACCCAATTGAGCTACCTGGACTACAACTGGTCGATCAACGACCAGACAGGTCGCATCGCTCACCGCCCCGGAAAGTAAAACAAACCGACAAGGAGAGGCAGCAGGTGCTCATGATGATCTTAATCCGTTATGAACCATCGCGTCGAAGCGTCCTGCGATCACTGCTGTTCCTCTGCAGTTTTGTGTGCAGCGGCTGCGTCTGGTCGATGCTGCAACCTGCGTTTCCGGCGTGACTGATTGAGCACAACCAAAGAGAAGACCGACTGACCACACCGAATGACGCAAGAACGGCGCGAGTATCTTTCGCTGTAAGACTCTAATCTTCTTGACCGGAGTTTTTCGCGTTCAAGGACACCTTCGGGGATGAAATTGAGACGGCCAGAGCCTACAAATCCCCAGCTTGACTGGTTTTCTGCAAGTTTCACCCAGTTAGATTCTGGTTCGTATGGTGCATCAGAAAGTGGATTTCGAAATCTTGAACTACCTCCGGGTGCCCCGCACTACCTTGTTCTGACAGAACCTGGGGCCATAGCTCAATCGGTTAGAGCAGCGAACTCATAATTCGTTGGTTGCAGGTTCGAGTCCTGCTGGCCCTACTGGACACGGTGTCACCACCTGTCCTGACCCCTCGAAACCACTGGTTTTCGGGGGTTTTTCGTTTCGCGTGGTTGCTCCTGATGGCTTCTGATTTGCAGAGATAGAACCACAGGTAGAACCACAAATCGCTCGCTGGAAAGAATCGTCGGTTGGCATCGCGTAATGTTTCATCGCGACGGCCTGAGAGTTGCCGAGCCAGTCGCAGACATCTTTCGCTGGGAACTGAGCCAGTAATTCAGTTTGCCGCGTTGCTCGCATGTTGTGATACAGCTTAGGCCAGGCCTTGATGCCGGCACGTCGCAACAGATTCAAGAATGGAGTCCGAACGTTCTGAGCCGACGAACGCCACCGAGTGATGACTGGTGAACTCATCGGACAGTCAATGCCAGGTCTGGCAATGTCCTGCAACTCAAGCAGGTAAGGATACAACTCGTCAAAAATCGGACAGAACCGGATCCCGCCATCTTCAAAATGTTCCGTCTTCGGTGCATGGACCGTTAGCCGACGAGATGTGAGGTCGACGTCCTGCCAGGTCAATTCAAGAGTCTCAGACGGAGTCCGCAGTCCGCCGAATCGGCTCAGAGCGATCACGGCACGAAGTTGCGGGCACGTTTCGTGCTCCAAGGCATCGTAGACAGTCTCCACCGGAACGAAATACTGTCGTTTCACGTTTCCTCTGACTGCGGCAGCCAACCCGTCAAATGGGTTTTCAGCAATCAGCTTACGCTTCACAGCGTGTCGAAAGAATTGCCGTGCCAGACCAGTTCGTCGCCTGACGCTGTTGTCTTCCATTTCTTTTCGTTGGCTGTCTCGCTGATTTCCATTGGCTGCCTGCTCGATTCTCCAGAGTTCCGCATCGCCTGCCGTAATGGAATCAAGCCGTCGATCTGCCCCAAAGTAATCGACCAATGCAGTGATCGTCTTACGGTATGTTGCGGGCGTGGAATCCTTCACGTCGCGTCGGTTGAGAATGTACTGTTCAAGAAATGGCCCCAGAATTACTGGCCCTCGATCGTCAGCCGTTGGTTCAATCAAATCAGCCTTGAGCAGCTTGCTGCGGATCTCTGAACCAATAGAGCCGAGCCAGTGGGCCGTGTGGACGTCGGCAGCTACGCCAGCAGCCTTGGCCGCCAGCAGATGCTCGATATGACCTTTGACTGTGTCTGCCTGACGCTTTGAGAATCCACCCAGCCAGATGGATCGTTTCCGCTTGTCGAGTCCGTAGAACGAAATCCTGAATCCATTACGCCCCGGTTCTTTCCTGAGACTTGCCATTGTGATCCACCTGTCACGAGTGATAGTCACCTGAAGAAAAACGCAGCAGGCTGGAGGTGATGCCAGCTTTTCGGGAGCGACCCTAGCTGCGCCAGTCAGAGTCTAAACACAGAAGATCTTTCGATGCGAGAGATTCCGCTTCGGATCGCTGGTATCCGCCGTCGAACTCTCGAATCGCCGCCCGTTCCAGCCAGCGTTCGATGATCTCGCTACGATCACGCCGCAGGGCACTCAGCAGTTCATCCGGTAATGCTGAATCAACATGAATCACCAGCTTTCCGTCGCGAACGGTCAGCACGGCTCCAGCATCCAGTAACGTGGCAGTCATCGATTCAAACTTCATACGTGAAGCCCTCTTCTGCCGCTGTTGTCGTCACTGCATCCTTTACCTCAGTCCGGCAGATTTCATCACCACCATCGCAACCATCACCACAAGCCGTGGAACATTCCTCGACTCCGCCTTTGATTTCCGTTGCGACTGGCTTCGTAATTCGTTCGATGAACCACTTTTTGACCCCTCCGTGGCCATCACGGCATTCGAGCCGTTTTCCCGCACAGACCCGGCCACGATAGTTCCGCAGCTTGTATCCAATACCCCTGGAATTGATCTTGGTGCCGCAGAGTTCTGTGATTGCCATCCGCAGTATGGGCCACTGATCTGCACCATCCTGACTGATCGGATGCGACAGTAGTCTTGCGATTTCCGCCGTCGTCAGCCCCTCTCCATCAACATCCGCTTCCTCGATGCCGGCATGAAGCAGCCGCACTTGTTCCGCTGAGCGATCAGCATCCCTGACTGCGTCGCGCGTGTCGCAAGGATCAGCCTGTCCGGCAAAGACAATTGCTCCGCGAATTAACTCGGACCAGCATTCAAACGAGCCCCACGGTGTAAGGCTGCCGCGAGGGCAACCGGCAGCAAAGAACGCTCGCAGTACAGTCAGACCGGCAACTGCCAGTCGCGAACGTTGCGATCGAACCCAGCCTTTCAGATCGTGATGCCTGAATTCTGTACGGTCTTCGGGATGCTCTTCGAGTGACTCAAGCCGAGCCAGCAGTGTCCGGCGGGCCGTATCGGCAGCCAGTTCCACATTGTTGCCCGATGCCAGCCAGACGGTCGTCAATGGAAGCGGACCGGTCATGCGGGATTCGCCGAGCACTCGTCCCTGCCATGTCGTCCCCGTCAGAGCCATATCGAGTGACGGACCGCCGAGCGTATTCGCAACGTTGTCGAGCAGGATTGCAGGCCATCCCTCAAGTGCTATGGACGTGATCATCTTCCGTACTTCATCTTCCGATCCCGGCCAGGCATTTCTTGCCATCGCACTACCGTGGGCGATGATCCCAGCCGCATCCGCCAGGAGCGTCTTGCCGGCACCACGAGTATTCGCATCGAATACGAACAGCGGACACGGCCCGCCAATCGCCGGTCGAGCCAACAGAGTGAGCACACACGCCAGCCAGATTGAACGGTGCGCGTCTGACTCGAATGGGAAATCAGCGACCACTTCCAGCAGTTCCACTGCCGCCTTAGTCGCGTCTGCCTGTGTCGGCTGTTCTGGCACTTCTGGGAAGTGCTGATCCGGCAGATACAGCAAACCCGTTTGATCGTCATAACCGGGCTGCTGTATGACGGTCCCGTCAGCCCGAAGCGTTGGTGTGCGGGTGATGCCGGCCAGAGTCATTACGGCGCCGTTGTAGTCACCGCGTTGATGGATTGCCTGGACAAGCCAGTCCGGAGGCCGTACGGGACACCGTTTGATGTCCTCGCCGTCCTGGCGCTCCGTGATTAGTCGAACAGCCTGAGTGATCCTTTCCCGAATAATCGCCTTCGGCAGTGACCGAATCTGTGGGACGGTTTCAGGCAGCGTGATGCCCGCACCCGTAGCATTCGAATCATTCACCACATGCACGAGCACTCCAGCACGCTGGTAAACCATCGCGCGGCTGGCTTCATCCGGTTGCAGCCAGGGTGTTGCATGACCTAACCCGCCAAGATGTTTCACGACAGCGGCTGTGACGGCAGCTTCTTCAAGATCCAGCAACACATCCGGACGACTGTCTGCGGATTCCCTGTCTGTCGGCAGCCACACGGTTGCCGACTCAATTGCCATTCGCACTACATCTTCACCGTCACGTGCCAGCACATCGCGAACATCATCGCCGTGACTGCTTTTCAGTTCGCCGGGTAGTCGAGCGACCCGTACCGATGCCGCCACTCCTGCCAGTCGCCCAGCTGATTTCTGAGCGCCATCTCTGCCCGGCACGTCGAGATCCGGAACGATCACCACTGTGCAGCCAGCGAACAATCGAGCGTACTTTGCATTAAGTTCACTGGTCGGCAGACCGGCAACGTTGAAGCCGAGTCCCAGCAACACTGACG
>JABMPE010000444.1 GCA_013203845.1 Rhodopirellula sp.
AATACCGGCAGTCCGCTCAGGCGCAACCCCACAGTCCCTCAGGACAACTCCTGAACCGATTACTGTTCTACCAACAACCGATGGCGAAAGTACAGAACCTGACTCAACACCGGCCCGGCTGCCAAATCCGGAACTTGCGATGACGCCATCGGTTTCCAAACAACCAGTCGTCACACTGGACAGCGAAATTACGAACGCCATCGACGCGGAGCTGCCGGAACCGCTCGTCGCGCCGTTCGATGAGGCTACCGCCAAGGCTGCTCAGGAAAGTTGGGCGCAGGCACTTGGGCGAGAAGTCGAAGAGACCAATAGTATCGGAATGAAGCTGAGGCTGATCCCAGCGGGTGAATTTCAGATGGGCAGCACAAAGTCCTCCGACGAACTCGCGCGTGTGTTCCCAGACAATGGTGTAAAGGCGGAGTATTTCAAGGACGCGTTCCCGCAGCACCGTGTAGGGATCACCAAGCCCTTCTATCTGCAAACGACGGAAGTGACTCAGAGTCAGTGGAAAGCGGTGATGGGGACGGAGCCGTGGAAAAATAAGGGCCGCGTGAAAGAGGGCGCAGACTATCCGGCGACGTACGTGAGTCACGGGTTAAACGCAGATGGGACGGTGGAGCCGGACAGTGTGACCGAGTTCTCCAGGAAGCTGAGTGCAAAGGAAGGTGTCGAGTATCGGCTGCCGACGGAGGCGGAGTCGGAATACGCCTGCCGGGCAGGCAGCCCGACAATATACAGTTTCGGAGACAACGTCTCGGCACTGACGGACTTTGCGTGGACTAAAGAGAACGCATGGGACGTTAATGAGATGCACGCGCATCAGGTCGGACAGAAACGAGCCAACGCATGGGGACTTTTCGACATGCACGGGAATGTGTTCGAGTGGTGTGGTGACTGGTATGACAAAGACTACTACCACACGTCGTCGCAGAGCGATCCACGAGGGCCGGCGTCAGGTTCGAGCCGGGTGAACCGGGGCGGCAGTTGGGTCCACCTGCCGCTGCGCGCACGATCGGCGACCCGCTATGGGGGCTGGCCCGATGTCCGTTATGGCGACTTGGGCTTCCGCTTGGTCTGCAGTTTAACCCAGTCTGAAGACCGTAAGCAGCCGGTTGTGGAGTCAATGTTGCCAAGTCCAGAATCCCCAACCGCTGTCACCCCTCACCAGGTTCAGTTAGCAACTCCTCTGCAGCCCGAGATTACCAATACTATTGAAATGAAGTTTAAGCTGATTCCGGCTGGTGAGTTTCTAATGGGGTCGCCACTCGGACAATTAGATAGACAGACGAATGAGCAGCCACACGACGTGCGAATCACGAAGCCTTTTTATCTGCAGACGACGGAAGTGACCCAGGGCCAGTGGGAAGCAGTAATGGGAACGAAACCCTGGTCGGGGAAGCCACTTACAAAAGAGGGGTATTTAAATCCCGCGACTTCCGTCAGTTGGGATGACGCGGAGGAGTTCTGTCAGAAATTGGGCGATGCGGAAGGAACGACATATCGGTTACCTAGTGAGGCGGAATGGGAATATGCCTGTAGAGCGGGAAGTGTTCGTCCGTTTAGTTTCGGAGGGAATGACGTTGCATTAAACAGGTACGCATGGTTTCGAAGCAACGCATGGTTGACTAACCAGAAGTACGCTCACGGTGTTGGGCAGAAACAGCCTAACAACTGGGGTTTATACGACATGCACGGAAATGTGCAGGAGTGGTGCGGTGACTGGTACCAAGAGGAATATAACGAATTGAAGCCGGTAGCGGATCCGAGTGGACCATCCAAGGGCTGGGAACGGGTGGTCCGGGTGGTCCGGGGGGGCAGCTGGCTCTTCGACGCTCAGCTCTGCCGCTCGGCACGCCGCTACGGTTACAAGCCTGACAGACAGGCCAACGATCTGGGATTTCGTGTGGTCCTGACTTCCGAGTTAACCACATCTACGTTGCCGACGAAACTGTCACAGCCAAAACAGCCACAGCGACAACGTTCATCATTAAAGCGATCTGCATTCGAAATAAGAGCGAGTGGTAACGAGCAGAACTCGATTGCATTTCTGCGTGGGCGAGATGTGGACAAAAAGCCCATTTTTCCTGCTCTGCGTATCAAGCAGGAGATCGACGGTCACCCGGTTGAGGTGAGTTTCTGGCCAGAAGTCGTCACCGACCAGGATCTTGCTCACATCGCGTCTCTAACGTCGCTCAAGAAACTCTCAATCGGGCATAATTATCAGAGTGGAGTTTATCGCCAGGAAAAAAGGCAGGCTTACCTGCCTACGGAGGTGACATCAGATGGAATCGGCTTGCTGACTGCACTGTCAGATATCGAAGAACTGCGGATCGACGGGATTGATCTCACAGACGAGTCATTGGAACATATTGGGAAACTCTCAAAGCTTCGGTCGTTTTCGGTATTGTCAAAACACGTCGCTCGCACATCCGGTTCGATGTTCACAGATCGTGGTCTGAGGGCGTTGAGTGAGCTAAAGAAACTGGAGTCTCTGTCCCTCGGTGGGTGTCGGCACTTTACTGACGATGGTCTGACTGATCTTGGTCAGCTCTCCCAACTCAAGTCGCTTAATTTGAGTCTGACCCAAATCACTGACGCAGGCCTGAAACATTTGCAAGGATTGACGAAACTGGAGGAACTTCTCCTCTACGAATGCGGCTTCGTTTCCGGCAACGGGATGTCGGCACTGGCAACGTTGTCTCAGTTACGTGAATTAGATGTCGGTGGCACAAGAATCTCCGACGCAGGAATGCAACACTTGAGCGGGTTGTCGAATCTCGAAGTTTTCTGGTGCAGTAGTACTCAAGTTAGCGACGAAGGACTCGGTCACCTGAAGCCCCTGACGAAGTTGCGAGATTTGAATCTATTCAGTACGCGAATTACCGATGGTGCAATCGAAACCCTGCAGGAATTACGGAACCTGCAAGGTCTCAATCTTCGCTATACAGGCTTCACTCCAGCGGGAATCGCAAGGTTAAAGGCAATTCTTCCGAACGCAAAGATCTCTGCAAATCCCAAGTGATTGACAGCAGATTGTCGCGGCTCGTGTGTTGTTCCATAGCCAACACTTTTCGACCATGATTGCCTGCTGCACGTCGACGATAAGTTCGTAGCCTACGCCGCAATGAAAACTGTCGGAAAACCTGGCGTTTGCATCAGACTCTGACATCTGTGTTTCTGAGACAATCAACCGAATTCCGGGAAGAACGGGACGATCGCAACGTTTCCGGTTTAAGACGCGTGAGGAAGATTGGTCCGCACGCTCAGTGCGAGTCTGTTTCGCTCTTTGATAGAGGTGAATTGTGACATCCAAGGTGACGAACGGTCGCTGGTCTGTGCAGGACGATGACTTCGCAGCTCGCATTGAAATTCCTGATCTGAAAGGGTTTTTTCTCGGTATTCCCAAGGGGCGATCGCTGGCGATTGAACCAGGCACGCGGGCGATCCTGATCGACGATGGCGCACTGATGGGCGAAGTGCCGCCAGGCAGTTACGTCATGGAGTCATTTCTGGAACGACTTCAATTCGGCCACGCAAAGCAGGCGACAGCCATTCTGGCTCGCACTGAGGACGTCGTGTATGCCACTCGCATGGCGAATATCGCGACTCGGGACAACGTCTGTGTCGACGTTTTGGTTCGATGGAGCATTCAAGTTTCTGATGTAACCGCGTTTCTCCACAATCTGATGGGCGCACGGCAGACGCTGACGAAGGACGAACTGCGAAAATTGATCGGGCCTATCGTGCGTCAGGGGGTCTACACGACCGTCGGACGGATGGACGCGGGGCAGATGACGTCGCCAGAACTGCCTGCAATTCTGGCTGAGGGCATCAGCTCCCAAATCGACGTCAAGCTGCGACGCTACGGCCTGAGCTTTGTTGACGTTCAGGCTGCAGAATGTCGCGGCGATGCAATCAGCGAACTACAGGATCAAACTGGCGAAAACTGGCTACATGCACGAGAGTCAGGACTGATGCAGGCTGCCGCCGAAATCGAAAATGAGCAACTACAGATAAAGCTTGCAGATCTGCAAAAGAAAGTCGCGATACGACGTGAGCTACGAGATGCCGTCCGTGCAGACCGAATAGCCAAGGTTCAATCGAAGGAAGGGTTTCGCAAATCGATTGAGGAACTTGATCGACACCGAATTCTTCGGAAAGATGAACGCGAGCGTTTAATCGCATCGATCGACGAAGGGAAACAGGACGGGCAACTCCAGCGAGACCACTTTCTGGCGACGCTCGACATCGAACGTGAGCGTGAACTGGCCGAACTGCGAGTGGAGATGGATTTTGCTCTGCAGTCCCAGGACATCCAGCATGAGATCGCACTCACTGAATTGACTCAGCAGAAGGAGTCACTGGAGTGGAAACAGCAACTTCAGAAGGAAGCAGACGAACTCACTCACAGACATCAACTGAAGCTTGAGTCGATCAATTCACGCTGGAAACAGATACGTGAATCGAATGTTCAGAAACGCGGCGAATTGTTGCAGGCTCTGTTGCATCGACAGAAGGTGGACGATCTGAAAGGTGACCTTGAGCTGGCTCGGGCAGAACGCATTGCCCGCATCGCCATCATGGAGTCAGAGCTCAACGCACGACTCAAGGCAGAAAAGCTGGAAGTCGAGAAACGTCGTGGAGAGTGGGAGCTGGAACTTCGTGACAAGAAGTCGACAAGCCAACTCGACCGGCTGGCGAAGGTCCAGCAACTGAATGCGGATTTCGCCGAACGTCAGCAGCGAATGCTGTCAGAACTTGAGATTCTAAAGGATGACAGTGCTGCTGCTCGTGAGTTGAAACGAATCGACGCAATGTCTGGCCTGGGGACTGAGGCGCTGATCGCAACGACCGACGTTGCTAACGCCCAAGCTCTGGCCGACCTGAAGAAAGTCGAGGCGGGCGCATCGCATGCCAATACGCTCAATGAAGAGCGGCTTCGCTTGTATGAGAAGATGAACGAAACGGAACGGACGAAAGCTGACGCGATCGCCGATGCATTCCGAACGGCAATGCTTGTTCAGCAGGGACAGGCTCCACAGGTCACACCGCCACCGCTCAGTCATCCACCACAGGCAAACTGGTATGTGTCACTCAATGGCCAGCAGGCCGGGCCAATGAGCTTTGCAGATGTTCAGGACCACGTAGCTTCCGGTGCCGTAAACGCTGCCAGTCCAGTCTGGAAAACGGGAATGGCGAATTGGATTTCCGCTGCACAGGTTGGGGAACTGTCTCATCTCTTCAATAGTGCTGGACCGCCAGGACCTCCACCTTCATAGACGACGATGGCCGCTGTTCGCGGTCGGAGTCGATTCAGCATCCCTTGTACGTCACCAGATCACTTGTTTCGAGTAACTCCACACCATGTCCCACGGGAACCAGTTTTCTGAAGACGTTCTGTTGAGCCTCGTTACCTCGCACTTTTCGGGTAACGAGACGCGGGACGAAATTATCGCCTGCATTCGCGCTGTGGGAGAGAGCGAGGGAATTCCCGACGACGTTGTTGCATCTGTGACTGATAAATGTCTGAGCCAGCAACGTGTTGGTCATCAAGATGAAATTGAATCGGAATCTTCATCCCCGACGCAGCCCCCACGACTGCTGGTTAACTGGGGTGAATTGCCGCGGATCGGACATCAGGTTCGACCTGAATTCAGTCTCCTGTGCTCTGTCAGTTTGGGATCTCCTGACATCGCAGTAACCGTTGATTCCGACCTGGACCACAATCCAGAGGAACCGACCCGTCAACCAAAGATGGAAGACGCTGGCCTTTGGACGTTCTGCATTCCATTCAGGATGACGACTGATGGAATGGATTGCCGTCCAGGTCAGTACATCATCGACGTGTCAGTCGTGTTCAGTCGCGTGCCTTCCGCACAGCCCCAATGCTATCACTGTCGCATTCGCTTGAACGCTCCTGGCGGCAACGAACGTCATGGAAGCGTCCTTGAGATTGAAGGTGACGGACAGTCGGTCGTTAATCTTCATGGATACGACCTGCGAGCGTTTAGCCGAGTGGTTCTCAAAGGGGGTGAAGAGGGGATCATCAATCTGCAACAGTTGAATGCGGGTGCTGGAGCTCCAGATGACTCAAATCCTTCGATCTCCACTGACTCAGCAGTCACATTTGAATACGAGTTGAAAACGGATTTTGAGCTTCAACGCCGAATGCCGAGTCTTTCGACTCAGTTTCCTGAACGGGTTTGTCTGGAAACTGCTGGATTATTCTTTTCTGATGGACGCCGGATCCTGCTATACCCAAACAGGCGACTCACGCTTGGCCGAAATCGTTCGAACGATGTCGTTATTCGGTTTCTACCACGGAGCGATCGGAACGATCCCCTCTCTCGAAACGTCTCTCGGACGCATGCCATCCTTGAACTGACAGATCTCGGCTTGCTCGTACGTGACGATTCGAAGACCGGACTGGAGCTGAATTATAACGTCGTGAAGGATGAGGAACTGATCTCGTCCGAGCATGCAGGTGAGACTGTACGATTTGACCTGGGTTGCATCGTAGCCGTCTCGCAGCCATTTTCACTGAATCTGGAAATGTATGCTGACCACAATTCAGACAAGCAGACTCAGGAAATGGATGCGCTGTACTGTGAGTTTGTCGGCGAACGAATTTCCCGTATCTGGCGTCTCGCTCATCAGTCGGAAATCAACGCGGTCAGACTCAATCGTGCAGAGAATCTTGCCGGTATCGAATCCTATGTTTTGATATACGGTCCAGCTTTGATTGGAAGTTCGAGCGCAGCATGTCCAATCACATTGAATTCAACTTATGCAGAACCGCCAGCTCGAATTCTCTACATGGGAAGAGTGTTCTGGCTTGAAAGACTTTCCGAAACGGTAGCGGTGAGTGTCAATGAACAGGAAGTAGCCTGTCGCTCGCTAGTCCCGCTTTCACCCGGCATGTCACTGCAATTTGGCGATGAAGAGGTCGTGTTTAATCATGCCGAGCAGATGTTTCTCGATTGAACATGCCTCACGTATTGCGTCCTTATAAATGGTGACTGAGGAGATGATCCACAATGTCCAATAATCCCGAGAGACGTGACGCAGAAGAGCCACAACGTGAACTGCCGGACAACGCACCGGTCTATCGAGATAAGCACGAGTTGGATGCTCGGCGTCAGAAACGCGGTCGGACAGTTGAAATCATAGGCCTGTTGATCGTCGTCGGTGGAATCGCGTACTTCTTTAATAATAGGGAAGAGCAGCCTGAGCCAACAATCGGCGGCTCTTCTGGCCAGATCAGCACATCGGAAGCAGTTGGCCTGAACAGTGTCAAGGACCTGAGTCTCCTGCCCATCGGACCGCTCGGAAGTCCAACAACGGGCAAACCAGACCGAGGAGGCGACAGTCCGCAACAGTCACCTGCGACGCAGACCGTGAGCACCAGTGTCTCGGCCAAAGCCCACGCAGTGTTCAAACAGCGTTGCCTTGCATGTCACGGAATCAAGCAGGTTGTCGAAGGCTTGAATGTTAACCGCCACGCAAGTCTCTTGAATCCAGAACATGGATACGTGATCCCAGAGAATCTGGATGAGTCAGGCCTTTGGCAACGGGTTGGGGTCGATCGCGACATGCCACCCGACGGCAAGCCACCACTTTCGGAAGAAGAGATAGCGACTCTTCAACAGTGGATTGTGCAAGGTGCCGCACCTTTTCCTGAAAGTGAGCAACGTAAGTTCATATCAGATATTGATGTATGGTCAGCGATTCAACAGGACGTCATGGCACAGCCTTCGCAACGTCGTCCGTATCTCCGATATTTTTCATTCACCAATCTGCATAACAACTGGTTTGCGAAACGGCTCGGACGCAACGGCAGCAATAGTGAAGCAGATGACATCGCAATGGCCAAAGCAGCCTTGGCGAAGCTCGTCAATAGCCTTAGCTGGATGAGCGATTTGGTTGCCCCAGTACAGGTCGACGCGAACGGCATCGTATTTCGTATTGATCTTGCTGAACTGGGTTGGTCTGACAGACACCTCTGGGACGACATTCTGCGGGCGTATCCTTACGGGCTACGGCTTGACGTACATCCCGACCAGAAATTCCGCAGTATCGCCGAAGCAGTCTATCGAGACACCGGAACGCGGCTCCCATTGATTCGAGCGGACTGGTTCATCGATACGGCTTCACGACCGCCTCTCTATACACGCTTCCTTGATCTTCCAGGGACCGTTCGCGAAATGGAAAAGCGGCTGGGGGTCGATGTCGAAAATGACTTTCTGTACGGACAGCTTCACCGCGCGGGATTCTCGGAAAGTGGCGTCTCGCAAAGTAATCGTCTTGTTGACCGCCACCCATCTAAGTCAGGTGCCTACTGGAAAAGCTTTGACTTCGGCAGCAGCGAAGGGCGTGCGAATCTTTTCCGCTTTCCTCTGGGACCGCACTTCTCCAGAAATCCGCACCATGACTTTGCGTTCCAGGCTGACGGTGGAGAAATGATCTTCAGTCTTCCCAATGGGTTGCAGGGGTACTATCTCGCAGACGCTCACGGACAAAGGCTCGACGCCGGGCCAACACAAGTCGTTCGCGACACAAAGGAGACATCCGGTTCGCCGGCCGTCGTAAACGGTCTGTCATGCATGGCATGTCACCAGCGAGGAGTGATCCGGTTTCGTGACACTGTTCGAATCGGTCGGTCAGTCCCATTAGGAGCACCAAGGCTCAAAGTTGAAGAGCTATTTGTTCCTGAAGAACAAATGAAAGTCCTCCTGGATCAGGACGAAGAACGATTCATGAATTCACTCGTAAAACTTGTTGCCCCACACTTAAGTCCTGGTGACCCGTCGGCTTTTGATCCAGGTCGAACAATGGAAGAACCTGTTGGATTGACAGCACGCCTCTATCAACGTGACCTCGAAATTGAAGAAGTCGCGGTTGAACTCGGATTCCAATCGCCAGCCGGGCTGGCAGCATTAATTCGAAATAATCGCAACCTTCGGGAAAAGGGGCTCGGTAGTCTCGCCGAAGGGACCGCCATCAAACGTTCGACGTGGGCATCGCTCGACGACTCAATATTCCATTTGCTTGCGCTCGAACTGGAACTCGGTACGCCACTTGAACCACATTGACGAGCACAGGAGTCGTTGTCCCGCCATTTGGTTGATGGTATGTCAGTTGACATTACTATTGACTTTATTGAGTCGTCCCTGAAAAAGCCGGTTGATTTTGGCGGCTCATTTTCGGGCGAGGGTTTCCGGGTGGTGGAGACTGTCTGGTGGTTCTCAGGCGGCGGCGATTCTGGTCGTACGGCGGATCATTCGGGGTGTTGTCTGTCTGCCGAGGCGGCTCCACAGCCAGAAGATCGGCGCAGGCGCGATTTCGCGCAGCAGCTTCAGCAGGTTGGATCCCGCAGCGGCGAGGACCGCGTTGATGGAGTCTCCCGCCAGGCCCTTGAGAAAGCAGCGGATCATCCGGTGGTCACTTTTAAGATGGCCGATCTTCGGTTCCACCGCACTGCGTCGTTTACGCCGCTGCTTTTGAGTTCG
>JABMPE010000445.1 GCA_013203845.1 Rhodopirellula sp.
GTCTTGGCTTTGGTCGACTTGCTGGCTGTCGCTTTGGCCGGGCTCTTTGCCGCTCCAGCTTTTGCTTTGGTCGACTTGCTGGCAGTCGGCTTCGCAGTGCTCGTGGTCTTCGTTGTCGCTTTCCGTGCAGTTGATTTGGTTGCCATAATCCGTTGGCTCCTTTGAGATCGCCTTGGGCACCTCGTTGATGGAACTATCAGCTGCTTCGCCTGGGTACCCATGTTGGAGCGAAACAACCATTGGTTTCTCGTCGTCGGATCACGTTCGAACGTTATGGTTCGCCCGACAACTTCTTCAGCTGCATATCTTGATCGAAACGGTCGTTATCAACTGACTGATCCAGAGGTCTCGTTACACGTTCCGGACTTACGTCCGTCTGGAGCTGACGGTTTTTATTCATCTTTGAAAAGTCGGTCAACTGCAAAATCTGGTCTCGCAATGGTTTGCTGACTTTCCGAACGCCGTAAGTCCATTCGAGTGACTGCTGGCTCGTCGACATAAGTCGCAATACAACCAGCCTGACGGTGTGAGATTGCGGTGTTCAAGCCACGCGGCTGTTTGCTTGACGACATCGAGTCTGGCCTGAACAATCGCAAGGCGGAGTTAGCGATTTAAAACTCAGGTCCATCTGTGGGAGTTTCTCCATGAAACTGCCAAGCGAAACGGAAACCGCCGAGCGAAACATTCGCAGCAAACGGCGGAATCCTCTTTCGAAACTCTCACCCGAAATTCATCCCATCACTGGCTAACTGATACGGAATCCCCCATGTTTGATGCGATTCAAGCGGCACCTCCCGACGCGATTCTTGGCCTTACCGAAGCATTTAAGAACGATGCAAATGCGGACAAAGTGAATCTCACAGTCGGGGTCTACAAGGATGAGAGAGGCCAGACGCCGACTCTGGAATCGGTCAAAGCCGCAGAGGCAATACTGCTGAAAGGTGAAGCCAGTAAGAGTTATCTGCCGATCGGAGGCCTTGGCGAGTTCTGTGATCTAACGCAGGCTCTGTACTTTGGCGATGGCCATGAAGTGATCGATTCTGGTCGTGCGGCAACATTTCAGACTCCGGGCGGCACCGGAGCCTTGCGAGTCGCTGCTGATTTCGTTCATCAGAACTTTCCATCGGCATCAATCTGGTGCAGCACACCAACCTGGCCCAACCACCCCAAGGTATTTCAGGCAGCTGGCGTCAACGTCAAAAACTACCCGTACTTCGATGCCGGTTCGCAGGGCGTGAACATCGACGGAATGCTCGCCGCCATCAGCGAAGCACCGGCTGGAGATGTCATTTGTCTGCACGCCTGCTGTCATAACCCGACCGGTGCCGATCCGTCAGTGGATCAGTGGAAGCAGATTGCAGATGCCGTTTACGACCGTGGTCTGTTGCCGTTTCTCGATTTTGCCTACCTCGGGTTTGGCGATGGTATCGAGCCTGACCGCTCGGCTTTGCTGGAATTCGCACGTCCTGGCGTGGAGATGCTGGTGGCGTCGTCGTATTCCAAGAACTTTGGCCTCTACAGCGAACGCGTTGGTGCACTTACTGTCGTCACTTCGGATTCAAGTTCCGCGAAAACTGTGGCCAGTCAGGTGAAAGTGACCATACGGACGAATTACTCAAATCCTCCGGCGCATGGTGCGGAGATCGTTCGCGAAATTCTCGCCGACAGCGAACTGCGTCAGCAGTGGAATGACGAACTGACCGAAATGCGGGAACGCATCAACGGAATGCGAAAGCTGTTCACGCAGGAAATGGCTGAACGACTTCCCGATCGTGATTTCTCGTTCATCAAACGTCAGCGAGGAATGTTCTCTTATACCGGTCTGACGGCGGAGCAGGTTGATACGCTCCGTGAACAATTCTCGATCTACATCGTGCGTGATGGCCGAATTAACGTCGCCGGGATTAATCCCGGTAATGTTGGCCCATTGTGCGATGCCATCGCTTCGGTACTGACCGGGGAGTAGTCTCGGCTCAGGTGGCTGGATTTTCCGATGGCGCGGAATAGGGGAGCCGGACTTTGAGTTTTCGCTCGCTCGACACTGAAGCAAGGTTGTAGCCACTGATTTCGACCCGACTGAACTGGTTGCGAAACGGAAACCGGTAACCCACAATAAGCGGAGTCTGCGACAGTCTGGTGCGGAGATGCTCAGCACCTGCGTGAAGAACGCTCAGACGCGTTGATTCGGCGACGACCTGTGCGACCAGAGTCGTTTTCGCGGGACATCAGGTTTCTTCCGAATGTCCGTGATTGATTCGGTTGTCCGATACACCTCAGAAGGATGCGTACAAGATGGATAAGACGGCCAAAGTTGTACTGAACGGACAGGAATACGAGCTACCGGTTGTTGTCGGAACGGAAAACGAAGTCGGGATCGACATCTCGAAGTTCCGTGCAGAATCTGGCGCGATCACACTGGATTCCGGATATGCCAATACCGGCTCGTGTAAGAGCGAGATTTGCTTCATTGATGGTGAAAAGGGAATTCTGCGATACCGCGGGTACCCGATTGAGCAGCTGGCTGAGAATGCAAAGTTCCCGGAAGTCGCCTATCTACTGATCAATGGCGAACTGCCGACTGTTGCTCAGTACCAGTCATTCCGACAGGAGCTGACTTACCACAGCATGATCCACGAAGACATGAAGAAGTTCTTCGAGGGTTTCCGCCACACCGCTCACCCGATGGCAATTCTGTCTGCAATGGTGACGTCGCTGTCGAGCTACTACCCGGAATCAGACGAAGACGACCAGGATCAGAACATCATTCGTCTGCTGGCCAAAGTGAAGACAATTGCGGCGTACGCTTACAAGAAGTCAATGGGGCAACCGTTCGTTCATCCTCAGAACCGGCTCGCTTACTGTGCTAACTTCCTGCACATGATGTTTGCCGTTCCCACCGAGCCGTACGAAGTTGACCCGGTTCTGGAAGACGCACTGAACGTGCTTCTGATCCTGCACGCCGATCACGAGCAGAACTGCTCGACGTCCACAGTCCGCATGGTCGGCAGCAGCCAGGCGAATCTGTACGCATCGATGTCAGCGGGAATCTGTGCTCTGTGGGGACCGCTGCACGGCGGAGCGAATCAGAAAGTCATTGAAATGCTGGACATGATTCAGCAGGACGGCGGTGGCATCGGCAAGTATGTCGATAAAGCCAAAGACAAATCCGATCCGTTCCGCCTGTTCGGCTTCGGACATCGCGTCTACAAGAACTTCGACCCTCGCGCCACGATTCTGCGAAAGTCTGCAGAAGGAGTCCTCAACCGGTTGGGCATCAACGATCCGATGCTCGATATCGCCCGGCAGCTCGAAGAAGTCGCTCTGAACGATGAATACTTCATCGAGCGGAATCTGTACCCGAACGTCGACTTCTACAGCGGCATTATCTACCGCGCGATGGGCATTCCGACAGACATGTTCACGGTGATGTTCGCCCTGGGCCGACTGCCCGGCTGGATTGCCCACTGGAAAGAACTGCGGAACGACCCGACGAGCCGAATCAATCGGCCACGCCAGATTTATACAGGGCAGAACCAGCGGGATTACGTCGCCATCGCTGACCGAGGTTGAAACACTGTCGGACGTTCCCTGAACTCACACATCGATCGCCGACGATACCACGCCTTACCAAAGGAAACGGTTTCATGGTCAAAACAGCTTCGACAATGCTGCAGCTTGGCACGAAAGCACCGGAGTTCTCTCTTCCCAACATTGATGGTTCGGTCGTCTCGCTGGCTGACTTTGCCGATAAGAAGGGGTTGCTGGTTGTCTTCATGTGCAACCATTGCCCTTTCATCAAACATTTGCGAACTGAGCTTTCGGCATTCGGCAACGAGTACCAGGAGAAGGGCCTCGGGGTCGTCGGAATCAGTTCAAATGACGCGGCCAACTACCCGGACGACAGCCCGGAAAAAATGGCTGAAGAAGCCGCCGAAGCCGGTTACAGGTTTCCGTACCTGTACGACGAAAGCCAGGACGTGGCGAAAGCCTACAAAGCCGCCTGCACTCCGGACTTCTTTCTTTTCGACAGCGACATGACGCTTGTTTATCGCGGCCAGTTCGACGACAGCCGTCCGGGCAACGGCATTCCGGTCACAGGTGACGACTTGCGCGCTGCTTGCGATCAGATACTGGCTGGTGAATCGGTACCCGTCGAGCAGAAGCCGAGCATTGGTTGCAACATTAAGTGGATCGCCGCTCCCGAGTATTTCACCGGTGAACCGGCAGTAGTTTAAGTGGAGCCCGCACGGGTCTGCTCAGAATTCGGGGCTCTGGAGTTTTCGAACCCTGTACCTTGACCGCCGCTCCAGGTAGGTTTTTATGGCATTGACGATTCGGCTTCGCGAAAAGACATCCATCCCGGTCGAAGTGGATTCGATTCGCATGGACCAGGTACGGACGCAGTCCGCCGATGAGGTGAAAGCTACTCTCGTCTACTACGGAAACAAGCAGATACCGCTGAGTCAGTTTTTCGACGTCGAAGGCTCGGCGGCTGACGATGCTGAGATCGTCTGGGAAGGCGATTGTTCTCACGTCAAGCTGATTGGTGCGAACCTGGCCAGCGGGAAAATTCGAGTTGAAGGCAACTCGGGCATGCACCTCGGAGCGGAGATGACTGGCGGAGAAATCGTCGTCAACGGCGACTCGGGCGACTGGGTCGGTGCCGAAATGCACGGCGGACGCATTCACGTTCACGGCAACGTCGGACATCTCGTCGGATCAGTCTATCGAGGCGGCAATCGAGGAATGACCGGCGGAGAAATCATCATCGATGGTGACGCTGGAAACGAGATCGGACACGCCATGCGGCGAGGTCTCATCGCCGTTGGTGGCCGATCAGGTGATGCCGCTGGCGTCTCAATGATTGCTGGGACGATTCTGCTGTTCGGCGAAGCCGGCATTCGCCCGGGACCGAGCATGCGTCGCGGTACGATCGCCTTTTTTGACGGGGCCTCTGCACCGGAAATGTTGCCGACCTTTCGCGCGACCGGAACTTGCCGACCGACGTTCATGCGGCTGTTTCTTCAGCATTTGAAGTCGCTGGGCTTCGCCTTGCCGGACGGAGCATTGGGTGCACAGTTTCACCGCTACAACGGTGACTTTCTGGAACTGGGCAAAGGCGAGATTCTCGTTCGCGCTGACCTGAACTAGTCCGGTCGTGAGATGCCTGATCAGGTCAATATTGCTGAACGGCTTCGAAAGTCGGCGAAACTCTACCCGCACCAGAAGGCCGTGGTGTTTCCCGCCGGTCGCGATTCTCGCGGACGAGTGACGTACTCGCACTTGACCTTCGCCCAGCTCGACGAAGAAAGCGACCGACTTGCCCAAGGGCTGATTAATTTTGGAGTCCAGCCTGGACACCGCCTGGTCCTGATGGTGCGTCCGAGCCTCGAATTCATCGCACTGACGTTTGCGCTGTTCAAGACAGGAGCCATCGCGGTCCTCATCGATCCGGGAATGGGGCGGTCAAACATTTTTGATTGCCTGGAAACTGTCGAGCCGGACGGATTTGTCGCGATACCGATCGTGCAGGCGGTTCGAACCTTAAACCGGCGAAAGTTTCCCAGCGCCCGTCTGAACGTGACCGTGGGCGGGCGGCGATGGTTCTGGGGCGGAACGACGTACGAGGAACTGGTCGCCACGTCACCAGCCGGGTTCGAATCCGCTCGGACAAAAGCAACGGATCCGGCGGCCATCATCTTTACCAGCGGAAGCACCGGGCCACCCAAAGGTGTCGCCTACGAACACGGCATGTTCGACGCGCAGGTTCAACTGCTGCAGGAGTTTTATGACATCAAACCCGGCGAAGTTGATCTGCCGGGATTTCCGCTGTTCGCGCTGTTCAATTCAGCGATGGGAGTCACGACAGTCATTCCCGATATGGATCCCACGAAACCCGCTCAGGTCGATCCGCTGAAGATTCTGGAAGCGATTCGAGACCAGGGCGTCACTCAGGCCTTTGGATCGCCAGCCATCTGGAACCGCATCGGGCGACACTGCGAAGCGACTGGCGAAAAACTCGGATCGCTGCGGCGAGTTCTTTCTGCGGGGGCTCCGGTTCCGATTCACGTTCTAAGCCGCATGCTCAACGCGTTCGAGCAGGACGACGCGAACATTCACACGCCGTACGGAGCCACCGAATCTCTGCCCGTCGCGTCGATTTCCGGGCGCGAAGTTATTAGCGAAACGGCCGAACGCTCGCGGCAGGGAGCCGGCACGTGTGTTGGCAGACTGTTCCCTCAGGTCCATGTTCGCATCGTTGAGATTACCGACGGGCCGATCGGACACATCAGCGAGACACAAGAACTGCCCCGCGGCGAGATCGGCGAAATTCTTGTTCAGGCCCCATCAACCACGCGCGAATACTTCCGCCGACCAGACGCAACAGAACTGGCCAAGGTCTCCGACGACAACGGGACGTTCTGGCATCGGATGGGTGATGTGGGCTGGTTCGGAGATGACGAACGGCTGTGGTTCTGCGGTCGCAAAGCTCACATTGTTGAAGCTTCGTCGGGCCGGATGTTCACGATCCCGTGCGAAGCGATATTTAACGAGCATCCGCGAGTGTTTCGCGCAGCCCTGGTTGGCGTTGGCGAGAAGGCGAGTCAGCAACCGGTGATCATCGTCGAGCCGGAAGCGGGTGAGTTTCCAGAATCAGCCGCTGCCCAGCAGAAGTTCAGAGACGAACTGCTTAAGCTGGGGAATGCATCCGCACTCACCGCGTCCATTGAAACGGTGCTGTTTCATCGATCGCTGCCTGTCGACATCCGACACAACGTAAAGATCTTCCGCGAGAAGCTTGCACCGTGGGCCGCGGAGCAACTCAAGTGCGGACGCCGCTCAGACGGTACCGTGTAAAGCCGACTCCGGAAAAGAACGCCGTGCCGACTAATCGTCAACACGGCGTCTTTGCGAAACTCTGTAGTCTTGTTCCGTAGGAACGGAAAGAAGCTTTTTACTGAATCTTCGTCGGACCGGGCGCTGTCGCCGTCCTTGTTGGAGCTTTACCGGCCCCATTCAGTGCTCCTTCGGCTGGCTGCCCGCCTCCCGCTGCCACGTTGGCTGGAGCTGCACTTGAACTGCTCCAGGCGGCGGTAGACCATTGCGGGTAAGACTCGACAACACTCGCTCCGAGGTCTTTCAGAACGTCGGCAAACATGCGGGTGGAGACGTTCTGGTTGGGAACAACTCGTTGCAGGACAAATCGTCGATTGCTGGCGACGTAGGCGAAGAATTTGCCCTTACCGAGCCGGTCGTTGGCAGCCAGCAGCCGCAGCAATGCGGATCTCGGGACGTCGGCGGCGGACTTCGGCAGATCGTCCAGCCACGCCATGACCCAGATCGACGAGTTGTCAGCACTCATCACCGCGGTCATCGAAAGATCCCATTCCTCGCGGTCGTGGATCGAGCGAAAGATAAAGTCGTATCGCTCTTCGACTTTATCGGGCTTGAGTCCCATCGCCTTGAGTAACGTGCCAAGCAGTTCGTTGTTCAGTTCACCCGCTTTGGGCTTTTCAACGACAGCTGAGTCGGCCGCATTGACAACAGCTGGTGCAACACTGGCCGCGGCAGCAGCGCCGGCGGCAATAAATCCACGTCGAGACAGTTCCATCGTGACACTCCCTTGTCAGAACTGTTAGCGGTTGGCTCGAAGAAAAGCACGTGACGCACAATCCATTGTGCCTGCGAAGCTTCAGCAATGCTGAGACTCCGCGGTGCTGCTTCGAGAATAAGTCGAAGATGGCCCGGTCGAACTGTCAATCCCGCCGGTTCACCAATGTGTCGGCTCAGCCCCGCAGATACTCCAGTGCAATTTGTGACCAGGTCTCAAATTGGTCGATATCACGCAGGAGATCGGTAATCGGAGCAAAACCTGTTTCTATCATCGACTCTTCCAGCGGTCGAACTTTCGGCTCGTCCAGCTCAAAAATGTGAAGAACTCCAAGGTGGACCTTTCCAACATCGGTCTCGTCGTCGTTGATCAGACCGACCAGCTGCTCGGCATAGCCCGATTCAATCTCGATTTCTTCTTCAAGTTCCCGGGCCATCCCCGCCAGATACGGCTCTTCGGAACCGTTCCGGTCCAGCGTGCAAATGTGACCGCCGACGCCGATCGAACGTTTCGCATGAAGACGCTTTTCACCCTGCTGGTTGCCACGAGTGTAAAAGAACGCGTCATCGCCGCAGCGAAAGACGCAGTACGGAATCAGCTGCTTGTAGCTGGGATCTTCTTCTGCTTCGGGACGAGCGAGGTACCGGGTATGCATCGGATCAAAGAGCGTCTCCAGGTACGGATCAACGTTTGGATTGAATCCCTGGAAATGTCCGATCTCGTGAAAAAGCAACGTTGGAACGACAAGTACATGCTCAACGGGAGTCGTGGTTTCAGTCATGGTTGCTCCTGAGTCGGTCGGCAGCTCGTGTGGATTCTGCCGAAGTCCTGATCGTTAGATTCATTTGATGTTAAATTGGGTACTGTGCTTCTACGAAATAACGTTCGATCCTCTCAGCTCTCAGTCAGCGTGCCTTTGGATGAGGGCACGCCCTGCTGCCGAGGATCAACGGTCACAGCCTGCCGCAGCGCTCGCGCGGTGCCTTTGAAAACGGCTTCCGAGATGTGATGACTGTTGTGCCCGTGGTGCAGCAGTAGGTGCAGATTCATGCGAGCATTGGCGGCGACCGCTTCCCAGAAGACTTCGACGAGCTGACAGTCGAAGTCACCGATTTTTTCGGTCGGAAAGTCAACTCGATAGACGAAAGCCATGCGACCACTGAGGTCGACTGCGCTGGTGACAAGCGTTTCTTCCATCGGAAGTGAGAGACTGCCGTAACGGTTGATTCCCGCTTTATCACCGACGGCCTTCGCCAGTGCCTGCCCGAAACAGATGCCAACGTCTTCCACCGTGTGATGAAAGTCGACGTCGATATCACCCTGAGCATCAACCGTCAGATCCATCAACGAGTGGCGTGCGAGCAGCGTCAGCATGTGATTAAAGAATCCGACTCCGGTCTCGATCTGTGGAGTTCCGGTTCCGTCGAGGTTCAGTTCCAGCTGAATCTGAGTTTCAGCGGTTTGTCTGCTGATCGAAGCTGTTCGACTCATCTGATGGATTTCCGAGTTGAAGCGACGCTGGACGACGCGTCTTTAAAAGAGGACTGACTCTGTCCCCGGAATGGCATGAATTGCGGACCTTCTGTCACGGTGTCCCGAAGTCTGACATGTCCAGGTCAGCGCTGCAAACGCTGCGTCACCGCGACGACGCACGCGCGAAGAGCATCACTTTGTGGCGGAATCCCGCAGAATTCGCCTGAGCTTGCAGAAGCCCGCGATCACATAACACACATGAATGACACAGAACACGACGACAGACCTGGCGATCAGGTTCACGTCAAACAGCCCGTAACCTGTCACGAGGGCGTAGAGCAGATATTTGGTTCTGACGACCAGCTTGAACGGTTGGCCGATCCTGTTCAGCCAGATCGTAAATGCGATGGCGACGGTGTAAGACGAGGCGTACGCCACAGCGATCGCTGGCTCGATAAGTCCGGCTGCAGTCAGGATGCACGTGGTGATCAGCATGCCGGAATGGTCGACACACATGTCGGTGAAGGCACCTGCCGGGCCTGCTGTTCCTGTAGCGCGAGCGATCGGTCCGTCCAGCGCGTCGAGAACAACGTGCAGCCAGACAAAAATGCTGGCGATGCCGACCTGCTGGGGGCTCTCAGCCGCCAGCAACAGATAACCAAACGGAACCAGTTGCAGCAGGCTGAGCAGACTGATCAGGTCGGCGGTGACTCGGCAGCGGATCAGCAGTCGAACCAACGGCTCGAACAGACCGTCTCGGATTCTCTGAAAACGTTCCTGCCCGGCCTGCTCGCTCTCTGCGAAGTAGTTGAAATGCGTCATTCGGGCGTCTCTATTTCGGGCGCCATCGAGGGTGCTTGTTCGACCGCATAAAGAACAGTGTGTGATTCAGCATGATGACAGGCACTGTCAGCGAGACGCTGCCGGCCTTCGTTTCTGTGCTGTGAATTTTCTCCTGACTGATCGTTCCAAAAAGTTTTGCGGCGTCAGTCGATGGCTTGGCGCTCAGATAGACGCCGCATGATCCGTAGGTCCGAAGTCGGTGCGAGTCGCTGCCAACCGTAATCGGCTTGTCGATCGACTCGATAAACGCCGCGGCTCGACTGTTCACCTTGGGAGGCACGCCGCCGTTGTATAGTTCTACGGCGTCAATGCGATCCAGAACGTCCTCAACAAATGTGGCATTCGTCTTTCGACTGGCACGCTGGAAATCGAGCGACTTGCGT
This sequence comes from Rhodopirellula sp., assembly GCA_013203845.1. Taxonomy (GTDB): domain Bacteria; phylum Planctomycetota; class Planctomycetia; order Planctomycetales; family Planctomycetaceae; genus JABMPE01. Next base: position 10,312 of record JABMPE010000445.1, read on the forward strand.
CCAAAGGCGAACGGGTGAGCCAGAGAAGTGTAAGCTCCCATTTCCCTAGCGATTTCGAGGCATTCGACCGCAGAGATGTTCGATCGAACCATGAATCGGCTCAGCAGGTGCGGCTCGACAGCCCGCCGGTAGTAATCTTCAAGTTGACCGGGGCAACCAAAGTAAACAAGAAATTCAAGACCTTCCCTTGTCCCGACTTCAACTCCCGGAATGCACGAAATTCGATCACGCTGATTGAGCAACACTGAGCCACGAATTTCGTTGTGATCTGTCAACGAAATGGCAAGCCTGTCGCGCTGACAGCGGTCTTCAATCCTGTCAATCGAGGGCAAGCCATCCGAGAAGTTCGAATGCGTGTGCAGGTCAAACAACTGAAGCCCCAGCCCGGCCTGACACTCAGACAGTTCCTGCAGTTCAGCGTTGCTGGCAGGTTGAAGACTGGTGGGCGGCGTCATGAAGCTCTTTTCCTGTTTCCGGAGAAACGAAGTATCGACCACATCTGACAACACTGCCGCGTGCATCGGTACGCAAGACTGATCTATTCTCTATTCAGCCGCGGCGTTTGGCGTGACTTCGTCCTGCTCGTGGTGATTCGCCGCCTTCGTTAACTCAACGATAATGCCGCCCAGCTTGAACAGACGATGGGCTCTGGTAAACCACAACTCACGTTGCCAGTTCAGACCGACTCTCTGACACTCGGCCTGGAGTTCGGAACGCTGAAAAGTCCGGCATTTCCATAACCGACTCGACATGGCCCCGAAGACCGTGTTCTCGGTGCATTGCAGAAGAATCCGCCCCCCCGGACGTACGACTCGCGAGATTTCCCGCAGCCCCGGCTCAGGATCCGGCAGATATTCCAGCACCCAGCCACACGTTGCACAGTCGAAGGTGTCATCTTCGAAGGGCAGCCCGGTCAGCGCGGCGGTAACGTAATCAATGCGGGGATCGGCAAAACGCTCGGCGGCGCGATTCAACATTTCCGTGGACAAATCTGTGGCCACAATCCGCGCGTCGTTGTCTGCATGACGAACCAGGTGGGTCAGAAGTTGCCCGGCTCCAGTGCCAACATCGAGAATGTTTTTACAGCCTTTGACCGCAAAGGCTCCCCGCTTGAAAAAGCTGGAGGCCAGTGGCTCGTGCAGACTGACGATGCTGCACGATCGCAAAAACTTTCCGGCAATCCCTGAGTAGTGCAGACGCACGCTCTCCTGGTACTGCTCATACGGTTCACGGCGGTAACCACGATAACTTAAACGCTCGGCGATCAGTTTTTGAATCACGATCAGTCCTTCAAGCGAATCTTATGGATGTATTCTCAGCAGAGGATATGTTCTCAACAGAGTATCAACAGAAAGAGTATCAACAGAAATTGTCAGGGTTCCGGTCGCAAGACGCCTCATCAGACGCAGGTTGTCTCCAAAGACAACGGTCCCTTCTGATCCATACTTCAGAATCTGCGGCATCCATCGCCGCTGCTCGCAGGATCCGGAATCAGCGAAAAATCGTACAACGCTGAATCAGTCTAACGGAACTGAGCGGCGTGAGTCTCGCACCGAACCGGGCGTCCGTCAAACGAAAAGTCATTCTCAGTCCGAGTTCCGGCCCCTGCAGATTGAACGGCCTCGATCTGGCAAACGCGACCGCTCGATCCGGCCCCGGAAACAACAACCGTCGATCTGAGGCGATGGCTTCCCCCCAGGCAGGGTCGTGCTTAACAATGATGGCCTGCATCGACTGAGAATTGCCATCTTGTTCTGTTTTCCTGGAAAGAGAATCGCATGATTCGACGATCGCTCATTGCCGGCCTGATTTTCGCTGCAGTAGCCACAATCGTGCTGCCTGTAAGTGCCGCAGACATTATCCACCGATTTGCCGCGTCAGATTCGTCAAAAAAACGAATCGCTATCATCGGCAAAAAGGGCGAGATCGAATGGGAGTACAAGATCGGCTCACTCCATGACCTGCACGTGCTTCCGTCCGGGAATGTTCTGTTTCAGACGTCGATGACATTGTTGCTCGAAGTCGACCCCGAATCGAACAAAGTCGTCTGGGAATACGATGCCGGTACGGCCAACGGAAACAAAGGCCGACCGGTTCAGGTCCACGCTTTTCAACGCCTGGCCAGTGGTGCGACGATGATTGCCGAGTCCGGTCCGGCTCGAATCATTGAGGTCGATGCTTCAGGAAAACTGCTGAAAGAAATCAAACTGAAAGTCGATCACCCGCACGTCCACCGCGACACACGACTCGCTCGAGAAATCGAAAACGGAAACTACCTGGTCTGCCACGAAGCAGACGGCGTCGTGCGGGAATACGATCCGCACGGCAAGGTTGTCTGGAGTTTCGAAGTACCGCTGTTCGGTCGCGAGCCCAAAGGCGGGCACGGTCCGGAAGCATTCGGAAACCAGTGTTTCTCTGCCCTGCGTCTGAAGAGCGGAAACACACTGATCGGCACCGGCAATGGCCACAGCGTTCTGGAAGTGACGCCCGATAAGAAAATCGTCTGGAGCATTCACCAGAACGACCTGGACGGTATTCAGCTTGCCTGGGTGACGTCGCTGCAGGTTCTGCCGAACGGCAACATTCTCATCGGGAACTGCCATGCCGGCCCGGACAATCCGCAGATCATCGAAGTCACTCGTGACAGGAAAGTCGTCTGGAAATTTCACGACTTCGACCGGTTCGGAAACTCGCTGACCAACTCACAGATCCTGTTCGACTGACTTGAGGGCGTGTCTGTGCCGAGTGTTGCTGCCGTCCGAGTGTTGCTGCGGGCCCTGAATTCCACGCCGCATCGCGTGATATCGGTGAATACTTCGAACTCGTATTGGGAGTGTGGGTGATGAGCATGAATTCGTGGATTTCGGTCGCAGCTTTCGCGACAGTTCTTGTCGTTGGAGCCTGCGGGAACGGAGCGGCACAGGAGGCAAACCGCAGAAAATCAGAATCGGCCAGTGCCATCACACTCGCAGATGTTGCGGTGGGGAATGCCCGAATCGTCGACCTGACGCACGCGCTCAACGAAAAGAACGCCTACTGGCCCGGCCCCGGTTACGAGCCGTTTCATCTAACGACGATTGCCACCATTGAAAAAGACGGTGTACTCTCGAAAGCGTTCTCGATGCCCGAGCACCTGGGAACCCACATCGATGCTCCCAATCATTTTGAAACGGGACAGCCCGATCTGTCGATGATTTCCCCCTCGCAGTTTTTCGCTCCGGGAGTCGTGATCGACATCGCACCGCGAGCGGAAATTGATGCCGACACCACTCTGACGGTCAATGACATCACCGAATGGGAATCGAAAAACGGACGAATTCCTGACGGAGCTGTCGTCCTGCTGCACACTGGCTGGGGGCGGTTCTGGGACAACTACTCTCGCTACAAGAATCAGGATGCGATGGGCAAGCTGCACTTTCCATCGTATTCATCCGAGGCTGCGAGATTTCTGATTCATGATCGTCAGGCGAAGGGACTTGGCGTCGACAACCTGAGTATCGACCACGGAATTTCGAAAGACTTCGCCGTTCACCATCTCGTGAATAGGGCTGGTCGATATGGCCTCGAAAACGTCGCTGGTCTGGAAAAGCTGCCCTCGCGCGGTTTCTTTCTGGTCATCGCTCCAATCCGCATCGAAGCAGGTTCCGGTGGGCCGACCCGAATCCTCGCGATACTTTCAAAAAGTTCAGACGCGGAATAATACCAGTGAAACGAAGGGCCCTGACTCCGTGAGGTCTGCGAGGAATACGACTTTGACGGCGCGCAAAAAAGAGGACGAGTGCATTCACTCGCCCTCTTTCCGTTTAATTTTGTCCAGGCAGCATGCCGGAATTAACCAGCAGCCACTTCAGCTTCAACGGGTTTGACGTTGATCCGCCGACCTTTTCGGTCGAAGTAGACCGTACCTTCGACGAGAGACCACAGAGTGTAGTCA
>JABMPE010000446.1 GCA_013203845.1 Rhodopirellula sp.
ATCAAGGGGAGCGACGCCGAACAACGGCGATATTGGTTCGGCGAACTCTGAGATGCCTGTCCCTGTGCGACTTGCCGTGAGAAAGGTACCGGCGAACGACAGTCGCCCACACTTCTGCCGGTGCTCTCCGTCGCGAATGCGGTGCCTCTGCGAATCGAAGGAATGGAGCCGGTCGGCAGCTACGCTTACACGATCGCTTTCAACGACGGGCGCGAGATCGGATTATTTTCGTTCGAACTGCTTCGACAACCAGGAGAACGAATGACATGAGTGAGCACGGATCGACATATCAACGAATCCTTTATCACGGGGCCAGTCCAAATGAGTGTTATTTTTCTCACGAAGGACCTCTTGTTCTCATCGCGTGTCACGAGCGTCGCAACGCATCGGAGTATCGAGCTGTCTGTCGTTTCTGACGCCGAGGCACTCGTCGAACGTGCCTCGACAGTTCCCGTCAAAGTGATTCTGCTCGACCTCAGTACGTCGGGGCTTGACGCCGCGCACTTGGTTCCTCAGCTGCGGAAGCTTACACCGCCACCAGGAGCAATCATCGCGTTCGGCCCACACGTCCACAGGGCGAAATTGGCTGCAGCCAGGGATGCTGGCTGCGGCGAGGTGTTCTCACGCGGCGAGTTCAATAGTCGGATGGGAAAGATTCTTACTGACTATCTCAGGGGAACGTTGGGGTAGGTCGACGGGTCGGCAGGAGTGGCGACGTTGTGAATAACATGGGCATGATAGAACCACCAATCGGCCAGCAAGCGATGAAATCCTTGTCGGCCTTCTGCGGTCGAGCCGCTCGTCGCTTGATCGTCATCAATTACTTCCACCCGATCGGCTGGCCAGCCCAGGTGAATGGCCTGATCAACCAAAGCATACTGCCGGGCCGTCGACTCTCGATTGTCAATTACCTGCTGCTGGGTCGACTGTCGCACATAGACAATCGCCAGCCGCTCCTGATGGCCAGGCTGAATCTTCCGAGAAGATCCTGATGGGGACGACAACATACGTGTCGAAGTGTCATTGGCCGGCGTGGTGACATGCAGACTACTCATGCGACGCCTCCTTCCTCTCGGGAGGAAGGATCGTCCGAGCGATCATCTGTGCCAGAATCTGACCGACTTCCCGCCGATCGGCGTCCTGCAACTGCTCCCACAGCTGATTCAGGCGAAGATGTTTCGCCCCCCCTGCTCAGCAGTTCGTCTTTGTTCCTCCTGCATGGGTCTCTTCCTTGATCAGATGAAACATATTGCTCACACCACGCTGCCAACTCCAGGAGCGTGGAAACCGGAAGATTAATGGACTCCGCTGAGGCCGAATAGATCGCCACTTGACGTGCATTGCGGCGGGAGTCTTTCCAGAGATCCGCCGTTCTCTAGATATGCCGTAATGCCAGTTGCTCGGAACGTGTGACAGCAAACGCGTGTCGCCAGTCCGGCTTTACGGGTTCGGCGTTTGATCATTCGCAGCACGTCGGCTCGGTGCATGCGACGTGGCGTCAGAGTTCGGTACCGGGAGACCGTGCGGAACAGAGGTGACTTCGTTTCGTTGCTGATTCCGGCCGCAGTCAGGTAGGCATCGATGTAGTCTTCTGCGTTGTGATGAGCAGGAACGTCATGGAGCTTGCCGCCTTTCTCGTGTAGACGGAACCACATCCGTCGTCCCTGAGAGAAACAATCTTCGACGTTCATGCCGATCGTCGCCGAGACTCTTGCGAAGCTGTAGACCATCACGCCGATCAGTGCCCGGTCCCGGAGTCCGACGATCTTTGTGCAGTCGATCGAATCCAGAAGCTGCCGTGCTTCTGCGGCGGTCAATACTGGCGTCTTGCCTTTTCGGACGATGTGCTTCGGGCCACGCACGGAGGCCGCAGGATTGACAGGCATCACCTGGCCAGTCACCAACCAGTCGAACAGCATGCGGATCGCCGCCAGATGGAGCTTGACCGTGGGTGGACTGAGCTGCCCCGTGAGTTGTTCGATATATCCGGCGACGATGAATGGTGAGACCTGATCCAGCGAAATTCCATGCCGTTCGCACCAGCGACAGAAGTGGCCGACAGCGAGCCCGTAAACTCGGCGCGTTCCGGGATTGCGAATGTTTGCCGCGAAGAATTCCAGGAATCGTCGTTCGGCTCTCTCACCCGCATCGCGAATCAACGACGGTAGCCGGCTGGTGCAAATCGTCAGTAATTCACTGCCGGAACCGAGTGGCCATTTCTCATCGCTGTTCTGCGGGAATCGGTGAATGCTCATGACTCATCGTGCCACAGATTTGGCGTTTCAAAAAGGAGCTTTTGATACGCCAATCGAACGACACCAGATTCACATTTCCGCGTTGCTGGGTGAGCCAATCCGTGTTGCGTTCAGCCGGCATATTATCGGTTTGTCATGGACGCCATTGCGGGTCCAAGTCCTCGCATGGGATGTGTAACGGTCGCTGGCCTATAGCTGCGGTCGCTGGCCATGCCAATCTCCGGTGCCTGTGCATCGCCCGTTATTGTGCAATCTGCCTGTGAAAGTCCAAAATCCAAACTTCAAACCGAACTCGCTCAGAGACCTGACAACTCCCGCACCAGCAAAAGCAGCCGGGAGTGTTTGTCGTCTGATAGTGTCAGGCGAGTGTTCCGCTCAGGCTGCTGCTTTCGGCTCCGCCAGTCATCGTCGAGGCCGACGGGTCGGGTGAGACCTCGACGACGACCGGCTCCGGCGAAAGCAGCAATTCAGAATGAAGGAAGATCCTGCATTGCCTGCTGGCCGCTCACCAGCCGGCCAAATTCTGATTCGCCTACGAGAGGGTATCAACAGACGCCTAAACTGTTTCGGCTGTGGTTGAAGAACGCGACGGTGTTTATGCTGCGCAGGGAAGAGTGAGGTTCTACCACTGATTCAATCTGACCCGCCTCGCGGCTCGCCATCCAGAGGGAACCCAATTCGGATGCTCGTTACAAGAGGACGCAAACCACCATTCCGACAGTCAGGATCGCAGAAGAGATTTTGCATATCTGCAGGAATTCGTTCTCTTCTGCTTCGAATTCAAGCTTACGGCGGATGACTTCAAGCTTCTGCGAGAGCGTTAGACTGTCACAACCATCCACCAGATAGCCATACCGCTCAAGTACCCAGTCAGCACATTCGTCGTCTGCCATCACGTGAATTGACCTGGCATCGGTAGCGAACCTCCTGCGATGAAACCAGTCCGCCATTGTGGCAAACAGACACCACGCGGCGATGAATCCGCCACTCACCAGCCAGAGAGGGTGTAATTCATTCATGTGACCGCTTGCTCCGTTCAAATAACAAGACTTTTTCGTTCAACAAACCCGCTGTCAAGATCAGATTCATAACTCGGATATCACTGGAAGAATTGGCTTCTGCAAGTTCCGGCTTTGATTCCTCGGCTGCCGTCCAGCCTCACGGTCCAGCGAGTTCCGGAGAAAGTCCCCCGACGTAGTGAAGAGTCCGCTCGATATCCATTCGTCGAGATGATTTCTTTGCCGTTTGCTCGGAAACGTGGTAATTGACTCGGCTTCGCTTCGGTCTTTCGCCTGCCCATCTGAGTTCACCAGGAGTCACCTAGTCCCGAGCGCAGTTTCAGTACATGCGCTGAGGATCGGTGGCACGCTTTGGTTTTGCCGACGAGGTTTTCTTGCTCCTCGCCCGGTCCTCTTCATGGTGTCACGACGGTCAAGGTCCGCGACCGCTGTGCGCGGACCGCTGCTGCATTGCCTGCGGCAAAGACTCCACCCTGACTCGCCGTGCTCCATTGTAATTCGGGGCCGGCCGACACGGTTCCCTTCATGCACCTTGCGCTGCGGATGTCGGATGCAGCACTCACAAACAGAAGATGGGGAACTATGAAACAGCAACCGAAATCACAGAGCTTTCACGAATTCATGCACGAGCTGATGGCAGACGAACCGGCGGACCTTGCGTCACCAGATCTGTCGCTGGACGAGATGATTCCGTTGACGAATCGGGAAGGTCGGACTGTCCGCATCAATGTGGAGACGTGGTGGTACTTTCTGGAAGTCCTTCCACCGAGGTGGATGTCAGGTTCGGCATTCGCGTTTGCCGAGGGCGATGACCGGTTCCGGCTGTTCTGGGAACGATCTGGTCAGCATTTCGCGCGTCAACTGACGGAAGAGCAGTCAGACAGGTTCTGCCAGCTGACCGGTGCGAGCCGGCATCACTGAGGATGGATCGGATCATGCTTCACAAAACGTGAATCTGTAGCGATCGATCATTCCAGTTCGATTGATCGCATTCCACTTCCTTGAGGCTCAGGTTTTACTGCGTGCCGCCTGCGCCTCACTTACAGCAGGCGTCAGGACGCAACTCGCAACATTCAGACTGCCAGAGCGTGACAAGCCTCAACAGGTGTGATAGTCAAACGGAGTTCTCTTCAGCTGCCGTGGAACGGCAACGGGCAGGCTCTGGTTTTGTGAGAGTCGAGTCGACCGCGCCCATTCGCCCGCGTCCGGCAGCATCATGACGTTGCTTGTAAGAACGTCCGCTGCGACAGATCGCCGTTCGAACTGGCCCGGTCGCCTGGATTCTCCGCATGGAACTCTGAGTTTGAATTTGCAGAGCGAACCGGAATCGTGGTACAGCCAGTTGATGAGAAATTCATACATCGGAATCGTTGACCGGACGGGCGTCCGAATCCTTGTGCCGGAGCATGAGCATACGGCCCGCTTTCTATCCCGCCGTTCCTGCCGGGAAGAGTCCGTGTGTTTCTGGGCGGTTGTCGATGATGCCCTCGCCAACGTCATTCATGCCGAGATCAACGCGGGTAACCGTACCGATGCTCTGCGGCTGCTGAATTGTCTGGCCATTGATCTTGGCACAATTCTGCCCTCGGACTTCGCATCGATCTTTTCTACTCAGACTGCGTGACAATTCCTGAGCACTGTGATAGGCAATGGTGCAGGCAGGGTGTTCTTTACCGTTTCTAATACGGGAAGCCCCCATTCAATCGCTTCTCGGAGACACGTTCTCCGAGGGGGCGGTGGTGCATACAGGTTACTTCACCCGGTCGACATTCTTGCGACCGGTGGTTGAAGGTTTTGCTTCGTCTTCTCTCACAGGACCGACTCGGCCGCGGAATGTGTTGTTCCGGGCCAATTGGGTTCTGTGACCCGTTTCTCTGTATTCGGAACGAGGAGACTGAGGCATGGTGAATTTGAAGATTCAAGGAAGCTCTACTGAAGATTCGAACGGTGAGTCCACATCGACGTGGAGCAGTTCGAAACCGACTCGGGCAAGCAGCCTGGGGCGGGCACACGAGGAACTGTTTCGTCGATCGCCTGATGAGCGATTTTCATCGCTCGCGGAACTCGACGAACACTGTCGGCAGGAGAAACAGTTCTCCACCGACACGTGGCAGCTTCCGCAGACGTTGCGACCTCGCCTGCTCAATGGCGAACTCAGCATCGCTCTGGAATCGGACGCTGACGGCCAGTTCAATGACTGGTCGTTTTCGCAGATGTGCCGGATGTCCGGCGTGAGCAGGGATACGCTCAACCGATTGTCGGCCGATACGGCCAGTCGGGTGTTCGGAGAAACTCTGCCGAGCACGAACAAGCCGGTTCAACTGCTGACAACTGGCAGAACAGTACGGTCCATCCACGGCGTGTCTTACACGCGATTGTGGAACTCGGACCTGCTGGACGTCGTGCGTGAGTTCGGAACCGACTTCCAGCCGCCACAGACTGCCAGCAATGGCGGTACCGGTTTGTATTGCGGAGAGCAGGACATGTTCTGCTTTCTGATCGATCCAACTGGCTGGGCCGAAATCGATGGCGAAGCGTTCGCTCCGGGCTTTTTCGTCTGGAACAGCGAAGTCGGACGTCGGTCACTCGGCATTCAGACGTTCTGGTTTCAGGCGGTGTGTCAGAACCACATCGTGTGGGACGCCGTCGAAGTTGTCGAATTCACGCGCAAGCACACGGCCAACGTCCGTGACGGCTTGAACGAGATTCGGCAGATCATCGACCGGCTTGTTGCTCAGCGTGATTCACGCCGCGACAGCTTCGTGAGCGTTATTCGTAACGCGATGAGATCTCGGCTGGGCAGTGATGCCGACGAAGCAGCGAAGACGCTGCTCGAAAACGGGATTCCCCGCAATCTGTGTCGCAAGGCGCTGGAGATTGCGCAGCAGCAGGGAGCCTTCACGATCTTTTCGATCGTCGATGCGCTCACACGGCTTTCGCAGCAGACTCGCTTTGCCGGCGATCGCGTCGAGATGGATTCCAGAATCGGCAATCTGCTGAAACTGGCGGTGTAATCATGGATCCACAGGCAACGTGGGATGAACTGCTCGACGCATGGAGGAAACGCGACTGGCAGAGGATGCAGGAAGCGTCCGAATCGCTGCTCAACTGGCTGAAACGCGGTGGCTTTCCACCGGAAGTCTTTCCCACGTCGGGCATGGGTTCCGAGTGGAATCAGAAGGTCGTGCAATCGGCGTGTACTTACATGGTCGATCTCGCCAGACGTGTGATGGCTGACCCGAACGGCATTCCAGCGGGAGTGCCGTTTACTCTGTCATGCTTCGAGTGCAGTGAGGAAGGACCGGACACTTACGACGAAGCGATCTGCGAAGGCTGGACGGAAATTGAATTCCGTCCGGAGTGTTGCGCGGAGAACTTTCTCGGAGCGTGTCCCGAGCACAGTGAATGAGTGAATGAACGCCGGTGCTTAACCACCGGAGATTTCGATCTACCCAGAGCCGGGCAAAGTGCCCGGCTCATTTCATTGAATCGAAAGGAGAAGTTGATGGCTTATCTGAAACTGTTTCACGGTCGAGCCAGTCCTGATGAAGAACTCAACGGCTGGGGAGTGGAAGGTCCGATCTTCGGTCCGTTTCCGTACTTCCATACGACCTACGGAATCGAGATCAAGTTCGACGAGGCCGAAGGATTCGTCCTCCCGATTGCGGACGGTTTCGCTCACTACAACGGCATGTACTACGGCGACTGGTCCGTCTTTGACGGTCCGCTGGAAGCATGCGAAGAAGAGTCTCTTGCTGAATTCGCATCGGATCTGGCCAGCGTGCCGGAGAAGGTCGAAGTCAGCGACACCGTCTGACTCAATGATGAGTCTGGCGGGCGGGAATTCGTTTTTTCAACCAAACCAAAAGGAGAAACACACATGACAACTGACAGGAAACAACCCGTTCACGACATTCGTCTGGGCCGCATCAAAGCTGCGATCTGGGAGAATGATTCCGAGAACGGCATCCGCCACAACGTGACGTTCAGCCGGCTCTACAAAGACGGTGACGACTGGAAGGACAGTACGAGTTTCGGTCGCGACGACCTGCTCGTTCTCGCCAAGGTTGCCGACCAGGCCAATACCTGGATCTTCAAACACGGCAACGGCTCGTCCAACGGTGGCGGATCGAAAGAACAGTCTGGAGATGACTCGTTCTAACCCTTGTCAACTCAAGGTTCGGAGAGATGCACCACCGCGTCTCTCCCCATTCGTGCAATCGTAACGACTCAAATCAACACGAATGGCGGATTGATAAGGTGAAAAAGTCGCCGTCGCACTTACGTTCTCACTGCGTAACACTCCTTTGGCTGCTGTCGCCGCGGTGCAGAAGATCAGTAGAATTCGAGTGGAGCAGCCGCTTCTGTCACATCAATTTTCCAAGGACAGAGCATTAATGATCCTGCTGAGACTTCTGCACTTCCAGTACATAGACGGTGCGATTGCTATTGGCGACGACACACTGGCGTCCGTTGGGGCTGAACGCCAGTGACCGAATCACGTCGCCGCGTGTTATTCTCCAATGGTGCAGCAGTTCGCCTGTCTCATGGTCCCAGACAACCACGTTTCCATGATTGTCTCCCGCCGCCAGCATCGCTCCCTGTTTGTTCCATGTCATTGACCTGGGAATATTACAAGGCCCTTTAAAGTGTCTGACGGAATTCGGCGAAGTCGTCTGATGGACATCGACGCCGGAGGCGGATGAGGCCATCGTCGCGATATGCATCTCGTCTGGATGAATTGCCGTTTCAGTAGGGGGAAGCATGGTTCTCCAGACAATACTTCCAGACTTCGTGTCCCGCAGAACGATTCCGGAGCGAGTACTGACTGCGAACTGGCGTCCGGTTCGGCTCACGTCCAGCGACAAGGCTGACTTCTCCAGCGGCTCCGTTTCTGGAATGGGCTCCAACGTATCCTGCGCCCAGAACTGGACACCGCCAGTGGTCTGTGAAGCTGTGATGAGTTGACCAAGCCCCGGAATGAAGTCGATTCCATGTCCATCCTGTATCACGCCTGTGCGTTTTTTGAGAAGTGACTTACTCGCAACGTCGATGACGGACAATCCGTAGGAGGTCAATACCGCGATGAGTGTGCTATCTGCGTTGAAGCATACATTCGTAACGTCTCCTCCGGCCTTGATACTGTGCCTGTCACCAGTTTCTGTATCCCAGATTGCCACGCTATCACTGAATCTACCGCCCATAGCGATCAAGCGTCCGTCCTGACTCAGGTCCATCGTATCAACGCGTCCCCAGGGATGTTCGAAACTTCGATTAGTGACTCCTTGAATACTTTCAGTTTGAAACGCAGAAAACTGACAAGCGCGTCCCCCCGCAACAACAACCCACTTGCCGTCCTGGCTCACATCCAACCGCCCACTGGTACCTCGTCCCTTAATCCTGCCGATTTCCTTGTTCAGTGTGAGATCCCAAATATATGTGCCGGAATCGGCAGCAACAGCGATGCGTTTTCCCTCATTCAGAAACTGAATTCCCTTAACTCCGAGTATCTGGTTTCTGCCGTCAATTTCCCTGATCCGTTTGCCGGTGGCCGTTTCAAGAATCGACACGTTCGTGTATCCACCAATGGCCAGCTGCTGACCGTCAGGGCTGTAGGCAACCACACTCGGGTCCTTGTGAGAGAATTTAGAAATTTCAACTCCGTCAGCGATATGATACAGAACGACTTCAGCTGACGTACCATTCGGCGAAGCCGCATACGCGACGGCAAGGTGCTCTCCATTCGGGCTGATCACCAGATCAGCGACCCCTGAATCCTGTGTCGACAGGTCACGGGTCAGCAGTCCTGTCTGCGTGTCCCGAATGTGGATGTTTCCGTTCGCATAACCGACCGCGAAAAACTGTCCATCTTTACTGATTGAGACTGCCGTCGGACTTATATGCCAGACGGACTTTCCGACCTCAGGGGCCACAATGTCCCCTGTCGTGGCGTCGACAATCAGGCAGCCGCTTTCCCAGTCAACAGCGACAATCCGGTTGGTTTCTTCATGCCAGTCGACCATTCCGAATCCGGCACCGAAGCCTTTGCTTCTTGTGAAACGTTTTGTGATCTGGCCGGTTTCGAGATTCCAGACAGCGACTCCACCAACAATCGTCGTGGCGGCGAAAGCGCCGGGACCGCAGGCCACATTATTGATGTCGTTATTAAGCGTGAAACGGCTATCGCCGAAAAAACCGACGAGCTCCTTTGGCACGGTGTCAGGATCACCATTCCCTGCGACAATCAGCTCATAGGGAGGAATATCCTCTCGCTTCATTGTTCCAAACGGCGAAGCATCTTCTTCTTCTGGTTGAATGGTCAGTGCCTCGTCAGCCATTGGAGACGGGGCGACGTCATTGACGGCAATGATCTTCTGTTGAGGCTGATCTGGTCCGACAGGCTTGAAAACTTGAGAGATGGCGAAGGCCAGCAGTGGAACAGTCAGCAGGCTGGCAAGGATGATTCGCAACTTGACTGGGTTGCGTCTTTGTGAGCCATCGCAGGGTTCCGCTGTCAATTCAGAGTTCACGATGGTGGGCGAGAAGGAGATGTCCCGGTCGGCCATTGTTGCACTGGAATCTGCCGAACAGTGAGAGATGGTTTCGCTTTCGACTGATGATTCTGATACCTGCTCCACGGTGGCGACATCTGACAGCAGCGAAGCGGGATTGGCATCCGCGGCAAACGGTGCCAGAGCAGCGGCGACGTCGGCGGGCGTCGCGTATCTGCTCGCCGGGTCACGAACCACCATTCGATCGACGACGGCTGCGAGTTCTGCCGGCAGGTCCGGGCGACGGTCGCGGATTGGCTTTGGAGAATCGTTGGCGAGCGCGGCCATCTTCTTGAGCACAGATCCGTATTCGGCTCCCGCGAAGGGTGCTGCTCCGGTCAGCAGTGCGTACAGCGTGGCTCCCAGGCTGTAGATGTCGGCTCGAATGTCAACTTCATGAGTGTTCTCGGCCTGCTCCGGAGCCATGTAGTCGACCGTGCCCATCAGTTGTCCGGTGCTGGTCAACTCAGCCGATCCGGCGAGCGGATTGTTCTGCAGCAGAGCCAGTCCCAGATCAAGCAGCTTGACGGTTCCGCTGCGGTCGAGCATCAGATTGCCGGGCTTCACATCGCGATGCACCAGACCGTGCTCAAAGGCGTGCTGCAAACCGACCGCCGCCTGTCGAACCAGTTCGCACGCATCGGCGACGGGAAACGTTCCATGCTTCTTCAGCAGAGCCG
>JABMPE010000447.1 GCA_013203845.1 Rhodopirellula sp.
GTCTTCGGCACTCGCGTTACGGCTAATCCGTGGGAAGTGGCGATCAGCCCGGACGGACGGCAGTTATACATTGTCTTTTCGGGAACCGACGACGTCTTCGTCTGCAACACGATCGACGATGACTATCGAGAACTGAACCTCGCAAAGTACATCACGACCGGTCGCAATCCGCGCGCGGTGCGAGTTTCGCCTGACGGTGCCCGTTTCTTTGTCTACAACGCGTTGGATTTCGAAGTTGTCGTGTTCGATGCAAAGACTTTGCGACAGGTGGAGCGGATTGCCGTGACGAAGAATCCGCTCACGCCAGAAGTGTATGAAGGCAAAGTCCTGTTCTATACGGCGCTGCCGCCGATGACTTCGCAGCGTTGGATTTCGTGCTCCAGCTGCCATCCGGACGGACAACCGGACGGCAGGACATGGCACAACCCGGAAGGCCTCCGTCAGACACCGCCGCTGCACGGTCTGGCGTTTACGCATCCTCAGCACTGGTCTGCTGACCGGGACGAGACTCAGGATTTCGAACACACAATCCGTGGCCCTTTGATGGGCGGTCGAGGACTGCACAATGGCCGCTTGAACAAGCCACTGGGAGCCACCAACCGCGGACTGTCGAAATCACTCGATGCTCTGGCTGCTTACACAAATTCGCACACCTTTACGTTGAGCCCTTACGCGAAGCAGGGTTTGTCGCCTGCGGCCCAGCGCGGTCGTGAGCTATTCGCATCAAAACAAACGAAGTGTGCCGAATGTCACTCCGGCCCCTTCTTTACCGATTCGCAATCAGGGCGACCGAGTGTTCGTCACGATGTCGGGACGGGAAAAGCTGACAACTCCGAGACGATGGGACCCGCTTACGATACACCGATGCTGCTGGGTCTGTATCGATCAGCTCCTTACCTGCATCATGGATCAGCCGCGACTCTTCGCGACGTTCTGACCACGGAAAACTCAGGCGACAAACACGGAGTGACCAGCCAGCTTTCAGAGGAGCAGATCGATGATCTGGTGGCATTCCTGAAGTCGTTGCCTTATGAGCAGCCGGAACCGTTAGCAGAAGCCGCCGGAATCGTGAAGGTTGCCAATTAAACGACCGTGTTCGTAACAGCGTCTCGATTTCGAACCGTGGAACAGTAGCCGCTGGCTTCCATTTGAAGCATGGTTGTGGATTTGTCGATGAGTCTTTGATCCAACTTCTATGTTATGTGCTGGTCCTGCGAATAAAGGCTCGACCGCCAGCCACTCAATGCTGAAGATCAACCCTCATTTTGTGGGACTTGTACTTAGTAGTAACAGTGTGTGAGCCCTTGGAGTTCGGGATCGAGCGATGGTTGAGCGGAACAAGGCCCCTGAAAACCTGAGCCGCACGGAGATCGAAATCCGGCAGTTCGCAAGGCTTCAGGAGCTGCTGGAATCGGTCATGAGCCGCAACCCATTCTGGCAGCAACGGCTGTCGGGACTAGTCGGTTTGGAGAACGCTGCCGACGGAATCGGTTTGCTCGCTGATCTGCAAAAACTGCCGCTGACGACGAAGGCAGACCTGGTTCGGGATCAGAAGCAGAAGCCACCGTACGGGACGAACTTAACTTTCGGTCGCCACGACTACTCTCGACTTCATCAGACATCGGGCACGACGACGGGCACGCCGATGAGGTGGCTCGATACTCCTGACAGTTGGCGATGGTTCCTGGATTCGTGGGCTCAGATTTTTCGCATTGTCGGCCTGACTCCGGAAGATCGACTTTGTTTTCCGTTTTCGTTCGGGCCTTTCATCGGGTTCTGGGCGGCGTTCGAAGGCGCGAACCGTCTCGGGAATCTCTGCCTGGCGGGCGGTGGAATGAGCAGTCAGCAGCGGCTGGCATTGATCGCTGATAATCAGGCGACGGTTCTTTGTTGCACGCCGACTTACGCGTTGAGACTCGCCGAAGTTGCAGCAGAGCAGGGTACTGACCTGGCAGCCGGGTCGGTGAGGATGCTCATTGTGGCGGGCGAACCCGGCGGCAGCATTCCGTCGATTCGGTCGAGGATCGAATCAGCCTGGGGCGCGCGGGTAATCGATCATTGGGGCATGACGGAAATCGGCGCGCTTGGCGTTGAGTGTGTGGAAAGCCCGGGCGGACTGCACATCCTGGAATCGGAGTGCATCGCGGAGATTATCAATCCGGAAACACTGGAGCCGGCAATTCCCGATGCTGGTGGCGGCGTGCGTCGCGGTGAGCTGGTCATCACGAATCTGGGAAGGCTGGGCTCGCCGTTGATCCGCTACCGAACCGGTGATCTGGTCGAGTCGGATGCCGAGCCCTGCGCCTGTGGCCGTTCACTGCTTCGACTGAACGGCGGAATTCTGGGACGAGCCGACGATATGATCACGATTCGCGGAAACAATGTGTTTCCGTCGAGCGTCGAAGCGATACTTCGTGAATTCGATCAACTCGTCGAGTTCCGAATTGAAGTCCGGACGGTGCGTTCGATGCACCAGATCCTGTTGCAACTGGAGCCGCGACCTGAGTTATCGGAGGTTGCGGTCGAAGCACTTCGCCAGCTGGTGAAGAACACGATTAAGGATCGGCTGAATTTTCAGCCGGAAGTTCAGATCGTCGAACAGAACAGTCTGCCACGGTTTGAATTGAAAGGTCGGCGTTTTTTCAGAGTCGATGGCGACTCATGATTCCTGCAGGCCTTCGATGTTCTCAGCAAATTGCGAAAGCTGGCTTTGCTGAAGATTCTGCAGCAGGATGGCTTTCTTCTCGGCCTGACTGAAGCCGTGAATGATTCCGAAAATGATCGAGCCGCAGACGACCGCCGTGACCTCAACGACGCGCATCGGCAGCTTGAACTCCTTCAGGTCTGCCGAGATCTCATCGTCATTGCAGTATTCACCGAACTTCTTGCGGCGATAAAGCAACTCAATTCCCAGCATGTCGCGAGACCATTCGTAGTCGAACGGACCGAATTCCCGGTGCCGGTGTCGCACCCAGAATGCAGTCCCTTCGAATCTCAGTCCGGACGCCGTCTGCACCACTCGAAATTCCTTTACGTATTGGTTAATCCTGCAATGACTTGCCGCCGAAAGAAGATTTGGTTCAATCACGGCCCGGAATGTTGACCGAGGCCGCCAGATGCTGCAACACCGCTTGCCGGGATGTCCGTCGCTGAAGCTCCGGGTGGTTCACGCTTCGTGATCGTCCGCCGGACTGTCGGGCAGACCGTTGATTCTCCGATTCAGTAGAACGGCTCCGACGACGGCGGTTGTTTGAAACATGGCACCGACGATCGGAATCAGCATGAGTCCCGCCACGATCGTGCCCAGGCCCAGGGTCGAGGGCCGCCAGGTTTTCGCAAACTGCTGCCGCTGCTTCCAGCGAACACCGCGCAACTCCTGAGGGTATCCAAGGAACTCGGCTCCCAGGATCCACGCGTGCATGTAGTAGCCGATCGCCAGTGCCGCGACTGTTCCGACGAACGGGATAACGTTCAGGAAAAGCAGCGCGACATCAATCAGCAACAGTTTTCCGGCCGCACGCAGCGCGTCGAGGATCTGCCCGCTGTATGAGATTTCTGATAACTCATCAGAGCTCGCGCCCAGGAACAGCTCGACTCGGTAGGCAAGTTTGCTGAAGGCCCAGGCGCAGAAGACGCTCTGCAGCAGCATGTAGCAGATCAGGCCGATGCCAAACGCCAGAAGTAGAATGGCGATCAGACCAATCCATTCGACAATGGAAGCCCACCACGCAATCGGAAGTTCCGCCACGAACGACTTCCAGACAGTCGTTCCCACCCAGAATGTCAGGAGCAGCGAGGCAAAGGCGACGGCGATGTTTGTCAGTAATGCCCACACTCCGTACTGCCAGAGCGACGGATACCGGCAGAGAAACCGGAAGCCGTCGGCGGCGGTCGAAATCCCTTCGACGTAGTCCGGAACAAATCTCGGCTTTTGCCGCAGTTGCCGTTCGTTGGTCTGGTCCATCCGGGTCGCCGCCTGGGCATCATGAAAGAAACGAAATTGAGAGAGGAGTTGTGGCCTGCGGTTAATTTACCGATTGGCCGAGCCTGATTGTGGTCTGTGCGAATTCAACCGCAAGCGGCGTCGGCGACGAGATCAGAATCGTTGACTCTGAAAGTTCGTCGAACGCCTGCAGGACGCATTCGGCACCGGCGGGGTCGAGATCAGCGAGCGGTTCATCCAGCAGCAGCAGTCCCGGCCGCAGGATACAGGCTCGCGCGAGTGCCGTGCGACGCGCTTCGCCACCGGATAACGATCGAGCAGACCGATTGGCGAAGTCCAGGATTCCAAGTTGTTTCAACCAGAAGGAAGCCAGTTCTCTCCGTTCGGACCGCGGAACGGATCTGGCTCGCAGACCATACTCGACATTGTTCAGCACGGTTCCACTGAAGAGGAATGGCGATTGATGAACGAAGACGCGTTCAGCCAGCGGAACGTCAAGTTCGAGAGTGCCGGTGAAATCTGTTTCGAGACCGGCGAGCACTCTCAGTAAAGTTGTCTTCCCGCTGCCGTTCAAACCAGTGACGCCGACTCGACTGCTCTTCGAGACGGTTGCGTCAGTCAGCTGGCAAATCGTCCGTTCTCCTTTGCGAACGGTCAGGTCTGCGATGCAGATGGCGGCATCCGTTGTTGTTTTGAGTGGAGCGTTCACAACGTTGCCTCCACCGGTTCCCGGCTGAGCGTGGCAATTGCCAGCGTGACGAGCATCGCGATCGCCAGCAGAATGAGACTCATGGCGACTCCGGAGGCGAATTCACCGCGCGCCGTCTCCAGTGCCGTGGCGGTCGTCAGGGTTCGCGTTCGGCCTGGAATATTGCCTCCAACCATCATTGCGATGCCGAGTTCGGTAAAGCATCGAGAGAAGGATGTCAGGACCGCCAGTACGATGGCCAGTCGCGCTTCGCAGAGGTAAGTCATGGCTCGTTGAATGGTGCCTGCTCCGAGTGTCTGTGCTGTTTCGGCCACGCGCGGATCCAGTCGTGTGATGGCCCCGTGAGTCAACGTCGCGACGATGGGCAGTGCGAGAAAGAACTCGCCGATGACAATCGCCCACGTTGTATAGAGCAGCTCAAGGTCGCCCAGAACGCCGCGTCGTGAAAGCAGTCCGTAACACAGCAGTCCGACCAGAACGGTCGGCACCGACATGCCGACTCGAAACAGCGCGACAAGCAACGTCCGTCCGCTGAATTGTTTTCGTGCCAGCAGCAGGCCAATCGTGATTCCGCAGACGGATGCTGCTGTGACCGCCACAATGGCCACCCACAGGCTGCGAGTTGCCGCGTCAAGAACGGAAGCATCGAGTCGCAGCAGCAGTTGCAGCGCTTCCTGAAATCCCTCGCGAATCACTCCAACGGTTCCTGTTGAAGGCGATCCGGGTGGAATAATCGCTGACCGTTGATCTCATAGTTGGCAATCAGTTGCTGTGCTGATGCCGAAATCAGGAAGTCCGCAAACACGTTGGCCAGCGTTGCATTAACCGCGGGGTGTTTGTTCGGATTCACGACGATCACCGCGTACGGGTTCTGCAGATCATCCGCCCCTTGAACCAGCGGCACCAGTTGGAAGTTCCCGCTCTGCTTCAACCAGGTGCCTTCATCCGTCAGCACATAGGCGTTCATTTCGTCGGCCATGATCAATGTTGGCCCCATGCCCTGGCCGCTTTCGACGAAGTCCTTCCATTCCAGTCGGCCCCCCAGCTTCTGCCACAGCGACTGCTCAAGTTTATGAGTGCCGCTGTCGTCTCCACGCGAGACGAACCGGTGCTGGCCTTCAGCGATTTTTTTCAGAGCCGCGGCAGCATCGGTTCCTTTTGCCTGAGCCGGGTCATCAGCGGGGCCGGCGATGATAAAAAAGTTATGCATAACCGGTTCGTGGCGAACGCCATGACCCGCGGCCATGAATTTCTCCTCGGCCGACCGGGCGTGAACGAGCACGACGTCGACATCACCGGCCTCACCCAGTTTCAGCGCGGCACCGGTTCCGACAGCAATCAGATCGACGCGGCAGTTATTGGCCTTTTCAAATACAGGCAGCAGGATGTCGAGCAGTCCCGAGTCCCGGGTGCTGCTGGTCGAGGCCACCTTCAGAACGGAATCAGTGTCTGAAGTGTCTGTACCTGGAATCGTACCGACCGGGGCGGTCGTTGCTTCGTCAGCGACCGGGACCGCTTCAACAGCGGGATTGGTCCCGCAACCGGCTGCGAAAATAAACAGCATTAAGAAAGCGAATCTCACGCCAGCCTCGCTGATCGTCGTGTTGCGTTTCATCGACTTGCCTTCGTAGTGAACTCGGTTGCTGGCGCGTGCCCTGTCAGTTTCAGCACGACCGTCTTCAGCACGGTCATCGCGCGAAGGTTAAAGAACCGGTTCGTCAATTCACAGCACAAGCGCTGCTTGGGCAGAAGTATTCGACATGCCCCGCGATAACCAAATCAATTACGCCAGGATGTCGTGGATGACATGACCGTGGACGTCGGTCAGGCGGAAGTCGCGACCAGCGTGGCGGTAGGTCAGCTTTGTGTGGTCGATACCGAGCTGATGCAGAATGGTGGCATGCAGGTCGTGGACCTCGACTTTGTCTTTGACGATCGAGCGGCCAATGTCGTCGGTTTCGCCGTAAACGGTGCCGCCCTTGATTCCGCCACCGGCCAGCCATACGGAAAAGCAGTCTCCGTGATGGCCACGACCGTTCTTGCCTTCCTTCGCAGGTGTTCGCCCAAATTCAGTGGCCCAGACGATCAGCGTTTCATCCAGCATGCCGCGTTCCTTCAGATCGCGAATCAGCGCGGCGATGGGTTGATCGACGGCCCTCGCCAGCGGGAGGTGTTCTTGCATCTCGCCGTGCGAGTCCCAGTTGGGACGTGAGCCGGTATCAATCAGTTCGATAAACCGAACACCTCGTTCGGCCAGACGTCGAGCAACCATGCACTGCCAGGCAAAGCTTTTTGTGTCGCCACGATTGAGGCCATAAAGTTTGTGGGTGCGATCGTCTTCTTTCGCTACGTCGAACGCTTCGGGGCCGGCAGTCTGCATCTGGAATGCGGTTTCGAGTGACTTGATTCGGGCAGCCAGAACCGAATCGTCCGATCGTTGTTTGAGATGCACTCGGTTGAACGCATCAGTGAGGCCGAGTTCCAGTTCCTGAATTTCTCGCTGTCTGGTTCTCGGGACGAGGTTCTCGATGGGTTGTTCACCGGGGATGACTCGCGTGCCCTGGTGATAAGCCGGCAGAAAGTCGCTGGCGTAAACCTGAGTTCCACCGTACGGCAGGTGCGGGGCAATCACGATGAACGACGGCAGATCCTGGTTGAACGTCCCGAGTCCGTAGCTCAGCCATGATCCCATGCTTGGTCGGGCAAACGTGGGCGAGCCGGTGTGCATACCGACGGCTGCTTCTGTGTGATCGAAATGTGCTGATTTCATGGAGCGGATGATGCAGATGTCGTCCATTGACTCACGCAGGTGAGGAAACAGATCGCTGACTACCGTTCCGCAACGTTTGTTGGCGCTGTAAGGAAACACGCTGCCCATCAGCTTGTCTTTGCCACTTCCGTCTCGTCCGTTCTTCGACGATTTTGGATCGAACGAGTCGATATGAGAAACGCCGCCGGTTGCAAAGAGGAAAATTACTCGCCTGGCTTTCGGGGCGAAATGTGTTGGCTTCGCGGCAAGCGGGTCCGCTGATGAACGTGATGCCGTACTGCCGGAATCAACGGCCAGCAGTTCTGACAGTATCCCAGGTAGCAGCATTGAGCCGCCCATCATCGAACGAATCATTGATCGTCGAGTTGGATGCAAGTGTGCCAGATCCATGTTTGTTGCCTCACTAATCCACATACAGAAATTCGTTGGTACGGAACATCGATCTCGCAAAGCTGGACCACAGTTCCGGGTCGATTTCGCTGGTGGAAACTCCAGCTGATGGCAGAACCGTTCTCAAACGATTGAAGTATTCGCCAGCAGCAGACTGTTCGTCGGATGTCGGTAGTCGTCCTGTTGTCAGTTCGAAAGCCAGTTTTAAGCGGCCATTGTTGGATGAGGTCTCGCGCAGGAGTCGTTCGGCGAACTTTGTGGCTCGCTGATGCACGAAGTCGTTGTTCAATAGAAACAGCGACTGCACCGTGGTGACGGAGTTGTCACGCGTTGCCGTCGAAGCATTCCGATCAGCTCCATCGAATGTCGTGAAGAACGGACGTGCGTTAAGGCGGGCGGTCATCAGATAAACGGTGCGGCGATGACTGTCGTAACTTTCTCGAAACGGGTGATGCTGAGTGAACTGCCACTTGTCGACCGGTGGAAACGGGTGCGGCTCCGTCATCATCGTCGGATCAAGTTCTTCGCTGAGCATCAGCAATGTGTCACGGAGTGATTCCGCGTCGAGTCGCCGTCGTGTGAATCGCCACCGGAATCGGTTATCAGGATCAATCGCCTCCGGTTTTGTATTCACGCGGACCGTCGAGACTTGAATCGTTTCATGGGGCTGTTCCGTAATGGTTTCCCTGGAGTCAAGCTGATACGACTGCGAGTTCATCATCAGACGGTGCATCGATTTAATGGACCAGTGACTGTCGATGAAACGCGACGCGAGCCAGTCGAGCAGCTCGGGGTGACTGGGTGGCTGCCCTCGGTGTCCAAAGTCGCTGGGAGTGGTCACGAGACCTGAGCCGAAGTGCTGCTGCCAGATGCGGTTCACCATCACGCGTGCCGTCAGTGGGTTATCACGATCCACCAGCCATTCAGCCAGTTGAAGTCGCCCGCTGTGTCTGGCTTCGTCGTCCGTTAATGTCTGGCCTCCGAACAGTTCCAGAAACCCGCGAGGGATCACGTCACCCGGTTTTGTTGGTTCGCCGCGAATCTGCAGACGAGCGTCTGAGGGTTTGTCGTCGGAGACTGCGTACGCCAGTAACTTGCCAGGCTTACCGTGCTCCAGCAGCGGAACAAAATCCCGCGGCTTCTTGTCGAGTTCGATACCCGGAAACGGATACCTGGTGCTTTCAAACATCCCGTACAAAGCGTAGTAGTCGGCCTGCAGAATGGGGTCGAACTTGTGGTCGTGACAGCGCGAACACGACACGGTCAGTCCCTGAAACACGCGGCCGATGTTGTCAATCGTGTCTTCGATCGTGAGATGTTGCGGGTAGTCCTTAATGACCGATCCGAAACGCCGAGAGATCGCGATGTAACCTGTGGCGATAATGTGCCTGTTGCGTTCTGCGTCGCTGGATGCAGGCAGCAGATCGCCCGCAATCTGCTCGCGGATGAATTCGTCGTACGGCATATCGCTGTTGAACGCGTTGATGATGTAGTTGCGATAAAGATATGCCTGTGGAATCGGGTAGTCCGAATTCTCACCGGCTGTGTCGGCATACCGAACCAGGTCCATCCAGTGCCGTCCCCAGCGCTCTCCGTACTGTGGTGAATCCAGCAGCCGATCGATGACACGGGCAAATGCCTGCGGCGCATCGTCATTCAGAAAAGCGTCGATCTCTTGAGGAGTCGGTGGCAGTCCTGTGAGGTCGTATGTCGCCCGCCGGATGAGCGTACGTTTGCCGGCCCCACCGACCGGTGACAGCTCCTGGTCATTCAGTTCAGCGAGTATGAAGCGGTCTATATCGTTGCGCGGCCAGGATGATTGGCGGACCGATGGCGGTGTTGGGTCGGTGACCGGACGAAACGACCAGAACTCGCGAGCGTTGCTGATATCGATGGTACGCCGTGGGATTTTCGTCGCTGACCGCCGCGGGTCAGGAGCCCCCATCCGAACCCACTCTTCCAGGTCGCGAATTTCTGCAACCGACAGCTTCTCATCCGGCGGCATCACCAGGTCTTTGTTGGTATACCGCACGGCCTGAACCAGCAGGCTGTCATTGAGGTTCCCTGGAATGACTGCCGGGCCAGTTGATCCACCGCGTCGCATGGTGGGGGCAGAATCAACCAGCAGTTCTCCCTGAACTTCGTCGGCATCCTCACTGTGGCACTCGTAGCACTTCGCCACGAGCAGCGGTCGGATGCGTTTCTCAAAGAATGCCAGTTGGTCGTCGGGTATTGTGACGTTGCCATCGTAGCTGCCGTTCCAAATTTCGATGCCCGAGAAGTTGGCAGCTCCGCCATGGCTGGTCAGTACGATCCTGCCGTCCGTTACCTGAACAACCCACGGACCAAGCTTCTCCCACTTCCCCTGCGATCCGCTGTTGTAGTTTCGCTGAACCTCGCGGCCATTGACTGAAACGCTGTACGTTTCCGGGTTGTTGTCTTCCCACACGTACAGAAATATGGTGAACGTGCCTTTGGGAATGCCGGTCAGTTCGATGCGATTGCCGCCCCAGCGACTGGAGCGAAGCATTTTTGCACGCTCTGGATTCGTCGCTGGAACGAGTTCGACAGACTGGTTTTCGAAGCTCTTATCTTTGCTGGTGTAGTTCTTTGCCTCTTTGCCGTCCCAGTGATTGCCATCGATCGTCACCGACGGACCATTGAGGTTGAGGCCACGCAGGAACGTTGGCGGAAGTTCCGCAGCGAATGTGTCGCTACAGGAATTCTGCAGACACAAAACAATGGTCAGAAAAAGCGCGAGGCGATACATCAACTGTGTGGTCATCATGCTTATCTCCCCCGTGGAGCCAGCAGGAATGTTCGACCGTAATCGAGGTGCTCACTGATCCGCTGCGCCGCAAGGTCGGCGTCTCCCGAGAGAACTGCGTCGACAACTGCTTCGTGTTCGTTGCAACTCGCGGACAGTCGAGTGGGTTGCTGTTGATAAACCCGGGCGGTCGCGCGGTGAATCTTCTCGCGTAACTGGTTCATCACACGCTCGATTTCACCGTTGCCGTGAAATCGGCAGAGTAGCATGTGGAATTCGGCGTCCAGTTTGACCAGCAGTGCAACATCCCGCTGCTTTGCCGCCAGTTTCTGCTGTTTGATGCTCGCTTTCAGGGCGGTCGCCTGATCGTCATTCAGATGCCCCGTGATGGTTCGCAGCACATGTGTTTCCAGAGCGAGACGGATCTCAAACTGATCGGCGACCTGTTGCATCGAGATTTCTCGAACCACGATCCCCTGCTGAGGCGAGACGGTAATGAAGCCTTCCATCTCCAGCCGCTCAAGCGCCGCTTTGACCGGCGTCTTGCTCATACCCAGTCGAGTCGCCAGTTGTCGCTCCGACAGAAAGGTGCCTGGTTCGAACGTGACGTCCTGGATGAGCTGCTTCAGTTCGAGGTACGCACGATCCTTCAGCAGCAGCCGGCTGGTCGGAGGCGTTCCCATGGTTGGCTGGCTATTTCGTCGCCTGGGGCGAGCGGCAGTAGTTGTCGACATTCAAAAGTTCTCTGGCGTGAATTGAAACGGGCTACGTTGCCGTCTGGCGGGCTCTCTGCTGGTTATCTGAGAAATATCTAACTGAGATCTCAGTTGGTGTCAACAAATTACTGCAGGCAATCAGGTCGTTCGATCAAGTTATGGCGGCTTGATACGATCAGCGATTTGTCAACGGGTTCCGATCGGAATCCTGTAGCCGATCAGATCGTCATCAGAATTGACCGCTATGCAACGCCGCCGTTTCACTCTTTCGTTTGCTGTTGTACTCCTTGCTTTGTCAGGCGGACAGCTTTTCGCGGATCAGCCTCTGCACAGTTTCAGGCAGTTGGTTCTTTCCGAAGAGTTTTTCAGTGAGGGGGCATGTCTGGCGGACCTCGACGGTGATGGACACAGCGATGTGGTTTCTGGCCCGTACTGGTATGCCGGGCCAGACTTTCGGACCCGCCACGCATACGCTCCGGCCGCTCGCTTTTCGATCACCGGTTATTCAGACCACTTTTTTACGTTCGCCGACGACTTCAATGCGGACGGACGACTCGACCTGCTGGCCATTCCGATTCCAGGATTGAACTCGTACTGGTTCGAGAATCCAGGCACGCTGGGTGTTGCCTGGAAGCAGCATCTGGTGCTTGAAGACGTCGGCAACGAGTCACCCACGTTCGTCGACCTGACCGGAGACGGGCAAGCAGAACTTGTCTGTTGCCACGGCGGAGCAATGGGCTACGCGTCCCGCGACACGTCCGATCCAAAGAATGTCTGGACATTTACGCCGATCTCAGAAAATCGTGGGTACGGGCGGTTTACTCACGGGCTCGGCACGGGAGATGTCGACGGCGACGGTCGGCTGGACGTTCTTGAGAAGGATGGCTGGTGGCAACAGCCAGCAACACAAGGCTCGCTCTTTACTTTTCACCGGTTCCCGTTTGCACAGTCGGGCGGGGCTCAGATGTTCGCGTACGATTTCGATGGCGACGGAGACAACGACGTCATTTCCAGCCAGAACGCTCACGGATACGGGCTGACCTGGTTTGAACGTCGCGGAAGCGGCTCCGACGTGTCGTTTATTCCGCATCCGATTCTGACCGACAAGTACCAGGACAATGCGTACGGCGTGAGTATCTCGCAGATGCACGCGCTCGCGCTGGCAGACGTTGACGGAGACGGTGTCAAAGATGTGATCACCGGCAAACGGTACTGGGCTCACGGTGGCCATGATCCCGGTGCGCAGGAGTTGCCAGTGCTGTACTGGTTCCGGATGGTGCGTCATCCGGATGGTGTCGACTTTCAGCCGTGGCTGATCAGCACACGTTGCGGCGTTGGTACGCAACTCACGATTGGAGATGCAACGGGCGACGGTCTCGATGACATCCTGATCGGAAACAAGCTCGGCACGTTTGTGCTGGAACATTCTGTGTCGATCGTCAGCGATCAGGAGTTCGCAGCAGCTGCTCCCAAAGAGCGAGCCACGCAGGCACACACTCCTGGAACCAGTTTGTTCGCCTCGCACATTCGAGACACCGAGCCGCTGACTCCGGCGGAAGAACGGGAGACGTTTGTGCTGCCTGAAGGCTTCGAAATTCAACTGGTCGCCAGCGAGCCTGACATTGCCAAGCCGATGAACATGGCGTTTGATCGACGAGGTCGGCTGTGGGTGACCAGTTCCAGTGAATATCCCATCGCTGCGCCGGAAGGTCGTCCGGGACGGGACACGATCAAAATTCTGGAAGACACCAACGGAGACGGACGAGCTGACGTCGTTAAGACTTTTGCGGATGACCTCAACATCCCGATGGGGCTGTACCCGTACAAGGACGGCGTCGTTTGTTTCAGCATTCCGGATATCTGGTTCCTGCGCGACACGGATGGTGATGACCGAGTCGATAAACGCGAAAAACTTTATGGACCGTTCGATACGACGCGGGACACGCACGGAATGTGCAACGCTTTCACGCGAGGTCTGGATGGCTGGTTGTACGCGTGCCACGGTTTTAATAATCAATCGAAGGTCGCCGGTACTGACCGTCACGAAATCAGCATGAATTCCGGCAACACGTTTCGCATGAAGCTGGATGGATCGCGGATCGAGCATTTCACGCACGGACAGGTCAACCCGTTTGGAATGACCTTTGACGCGAACGGCGATCTGCTCAGCGCCGACTGTCACACGAAACCAATCTCGCTGCTTCTGCGAGGCGGGTATCACGACAGTTTCGGCAAGCCTCATGACGGACTTGGCTATATCCCGAACGTGATGGAGCATCTGCACGGTTCGACGGCGATTGGTGGAATCGCGCTGGGATCAGCGACGAACTTTCCGACCGTTTATCGCGAGAGTTCGTTCGGCGGCAACGTCGCATCCTGCCGGATTAATCGCAACTCACTCAGACGGCTTGGCTCCTCGCTCGCCGCTCAGGAAGAGCCGGACTTCCTGATCTGTGGCGATCCCTGGTTCCGCCCGGCTGATCTGCAGGTTGCTCCTGACGGATCGCTGTACGTGACCGATTTCTACAATCGGATCATTGGGCACTACGAGGTGAAGCTCGACGATCCTCGCCGCGACCGGCATCGAGGACGCATCTGGCGAATCGTCTATACGGGTTCGGATGCGAGACGCGACGAACCCAGCGACGCCAGACAGCCAGATGCTGAACCTTCCCGCAACACGGACCTGTCGAGAGTCACGCTGGATGACCTGCTTGGCCGGCTCGACTCGACGCTGCAGACACAGACGGATCTGATTGTCGAAGAAATTGTTCAGCGATTCGGACAATCGGCCGTCGGTGCTGTTCGGCGGAGCTTTCAAAGTGACTCGCCACGGATTCGTGTGAGTTGTTTGTGGCTTCTGCATCGACTCGATGCGCTGGATTTGGACGGGATCGCGCAGGCAGTGGCGGATGAGTCTGCTCTCGTTCGTACCCACGCCTTTCGAGTGCTGGCCGAGGTGAAGCCGCCTGCTGCTCAGTCGACCGATTTGATTCTGGCCGGTCTGGCAGACAAGGATGTCCTGACGCGTCGCGCCGCGGTGATGGCTGCGGTAGTTCACCGCTCCAACCGTTTGGTTCGTCCGCTTCTGGGGCTGGGGAAGAGCACTTCAAGCGGAGACGTTCACTTGCGACACGCCGTCCGGATGGCGCTGCGGGATCATCTGGAGAATGCCGAGTGGTTTCAGGAACTGGCCGCGGCGCCGCTGTCGAAGGCGGAGATTCTGTTTGTCGGTTCTCTGTGTCAGGCACTCAGGACACCAGCGGCTGGCGAGTTTGTCGCCGCTCATCTGGATGCCCTCTCTGACGCCCAGCCCGAAGAATTGGCCGGGCTCATGAAATTCGCCATCCAGTACGTTTCACCCGAGACCGTTACAACGCTCGCAGCAACGGCGATGGATCGATTCAGCGAGGATGTTGAATTTCAGTTACAGCTGCTCGATTCGGTGCGCGACGGACTGTTGCAGAAAGGATCGGCCACTCCTGAGTCCGTTCGCCATTGGGCGGCGGCTGTCGCAGCGCAGCTGTTGGGAACTTCCCGCGACGGTAAACAGGCCGCCGCCGACATTCCGGAAGCCTTGAGCTGGGCTGGCGTCCCACTTCCGGAAAGCGCAGATGCCGGGGTCACGTGGACCGTCTCCACAAAACGAAAATCCGCAGACGGGATGGCTGCCACACCGATGTGGAGCAGCTTTCCGAGCGGGGAGAAACGGACGGGAATTTACCGTTCGGCGGCATTCACGCTTCCGTCAACGTTCAGCTTCTATCTGGCAGGACACGATGGAGTTCCCGACAAACCACTTCAACTGAAAAACTACGTTCAGGTTCGTGACGCGCAGACTCAGGAAATGCTGAAACGATGGTCGTCATTACGCAACGACACAGCGCAGCAGATTCTCTGGGAGACTGGCGAGCTGGCCGGTAGGTCGGCGTTTGTAGAACTTGTCGACGGCGACACCGGCAGTGGTTATGCGTGGCTGGCGGCGGGGCGGTTTTCTGTTGCGGGCCTGAATCCTGGTCGACTCGCGGAAGAACGCCGCCAGGGAGCACAACTGGCTGCCGACTTTCGACTGGATCAGTTTCGCGATTTCATTGCCCGGGCGGCGATCGCGTCTCACGCCGATCCGGTGGGCGTGAAATCGCTGGTAGTGGCTCTTGCCCGGA
>JABMPE010000448.1 GCA_013203845.1 Rhodopirellula sp.
GTGCAGAACCGGGCACTTATGATCTGGCCCTGGCGAATCCGCCTTATTTTTCGAACTTTCGCATTGCGGAGATTTTCGTCCAGGCAGCCATGAACAGTCTGAAACCGGGTGGACGCTTACATTTTGTTACAAAGCAGCCCGAATGGTTCGCCGACCGGTTTGTCGAGGTCTTTGACGAAGTCAGTGTGCTGGAAGCTCGCAGCTACTTCATTGTCAAAGCGACTCAGCGACCGCCTCGTGATGAATCTGTTTCAGAAATCGTGCCGGCGTAAATTCCTCGTCTTATCTTTCTGATTCAGCGGCAACTCTGAGGCCGCGTAAGCTTCCCACGCTGACAATCTTCGTCTTGTCTGGTGAATCAAGGCCCGGTTCAATTCGTTTCTGAGTGATCCGCAACGTACGTGACGGAGTTCACGGCAACACCGTTGTGATGTCGGATTCTGGGATCGCTGCTGCGAACATTGCTGTGAAATGCGGCCTCGTCGTCAACCAGTTAGCGGCAGGTTCGTCAGTCAGTCATGGGCGAAATGGAGATTTTGACATGAGCTTTTTTCTGGTACTTGCGCTTGCCGGAGCAAGTCCGGCCGGCTCATCGATCGAGAATGTTCAGGTCGCCACGTTCGACGAAGCGGCCAGGGAACTTCGACCGAAGCTTCAGACCGGATCGCTACTGGTCTCGCAGGGGGACTGCCTGGCCGTTCGGATTTACACCCAGAGCCCGTTCACGCACGTGGCTGCCGTCGTGCTGCGAAACGGTTGCCCATTTGTTTACGACTCAGCCAATGGAATCGGTGTGCGATGCCAGACTCTGGAGAACTACCTGCGAACTCAGAGTCCCGATGAGCTGCATGTTTTTCAGCCAGTCCGAACAATTGCTGGAGATCGGCAGAAGCATTTTGAGAGTTGGCTGGACGGGCAACTCGGGCGTCCCTACGCGGTTTCGCACCATCTCTCGGGTGAGCGAGGCAACGGAGTTCACTGTGCCGAATACATCGCGGAAGCGTTGGGGAAATGCGATGTGATTACAGTGCGAAACCCTGCAAAGGTTTCACCGGCGAGCCTCGTGAAGGGGATCACAACTCACCATGTTTACTCGCAGATCGAAACCGTTCACGTAATCACGCCTACGGCAGAGCCCACGCCGCCATCGACGTGGTACGGCCATGCCTGGCAAAGCACGAAAACCTGCACGGCGACCTGCATGTCGAAGTTCAGACGCTGCGTTCTTTGCCAGTGACAAAGCCGATCACCGACTCGCCTCTTCAAGGTTAATTGCCCGTCGAGCGTTGATCACGCAGAAGCCGGACGATCACGGCATCAAGGTCGCGCAGACCTTCATCAGGATTGATCGGAAAAACACCGACGTGATAATCGGCAATCTTACCGTCAGGCCCCACGACGACCCACAACGGGAGACTGGCATCCAGTTGCCTGGGATCGCCCAACTGTTTAATGAGACTGCCGCCGTCCAGGGCGATCGGGTATCCAAGATTCATGAAGTCTCGAAGCTTCCGCACAGAGCGTTTTGCCGCCGCCTGTGTTTCGGGTTTCGCAAGACCTTCGTTAACGGCGACGCCGATCGCATTGACGCCGAGTCGGCCGCGTCGAGTGAGCAGAAAATCGAGATATCCTACCTGGCCGTACGGCTCTTCCAGCGGTTCTCCCTGGTACTCCCAGAAGTGCAGAACCGTGATCTTGCCGCGCAGCGATGCAGAATCCAGCTGCGCCCCTTTGAGCGTTGGCAGCACGAAATCGGGTAGCGGTTGCCCGACAAACTTCTTCTGCAGGCTGGTGACGTCTCCTGCCCTCTGCGACTGCGCTGTCACATCGCGAGACATCGCGACCACCAGTTTGTTCAATGGAAGTCCTTCGGTTTTCTCGACGAGTTCAGGAAGTGCTGCCGACGTCGTTTCAATCTGCGTGGCGGACAACTCGGGTTTGGTCGTGCCTTCGGAACGTTCAAGTCCCGTCTGCAGAGTTCGCAACGCTGCAACCGCTGACTGCGTTCTGGCGGCTTCCGCAGCGTCGAGCGTTCGCGATCCGGACAACGAAACACGAAGCATGAATTCGTCGCCACGTCCCATGAAGACTCGACGTTCAGCAGCGACCAGAAGCGGTCCATTCTGCTCCACGAAAAACTTCTGACGCCGTCCGAAATTGTCGGTGGCTTCCACTTCCCAGCATTGCTTGCCGGCCACCTCGGTCTGTCGTTTCACGACATACTCAAGCTTACCTGAAGTCCAATTGGCATTCGCCGCCAACCGGTCAGCAAACTCGAACAAGGGCAGGGGAGTCTCGACCGGATATTTCACCCCGTCGTGTGAATGCAGCACGTGCGGCGGTCGACCGCCGGTTCGCCGGTTCGTGTCGCCGATCTCAGCGATGCCAAATCGTTCTGGCCATGCCCATCCGCCACTGCCGCGCTCCGTCACTAAGTGGAAACATTCCTGCCCGGATTTCGAGGGTGACAGGATCGTGTACAGCTCGAACTGTTTCACCGGAGCAGGGGACTCTCCTTGCCGCGATGTCTGCGTCAGCGTTCCCGAATATTGAAGCTCAAGTGTCTGCGCCGAGACGCCGGACGACAGGAAAGCCAGCAAGACGACTGGCAGGACATTTTGTTTGTTGAGGATGCGAGGCAAGAGAGATCATCCTTTGCCAGAAGGCAATTGGTGGGAAGGATTCGAATCTCCATTCGCGAGAACAGGCCGACGATTTCAATTGAGACCTGATCGCCGCAGAGGAAGATTCGTGGATGCCAGATCATTGTGGCTTCGGAAGCCGGACACAAGGAATCTGCAGTGAGAAGCATCATCAATAGAAGCTTCATCGAAAAGTGAGCGAGGTTTTCGGTCCAACGTCGCGACGCCATGAAATGCCAATCCCGTTCAACGATTTCTGCGGGGCGAACAGTTCTGAGACCGGGCAGGGCGGTGCCATTCGCCCGTTGACACCTGATTCGGGCAGCCATACCTTAGACTTTTCGGAAAGTATGGTCCGGGCAACCTTTACGGAGAATTCCAGTTGACTCGACATTCATTGATTCCTGCATTGGTCTTGTGCCTCGCGCTGGTCGTTGAATCAGCCTGTGGCCAGCAGGGAACCGGTTCGCCGCAGCCGGTTGTAATTCAGAGACGCCTGATTCGACTGACTCCGCCAGATGCGTACCAGTTTGCCATTTCGTTAACGGCTTCCCGGCAATTGACGGTACTGGCTCCATTCGACTGCACGGCACGCACGGTGTCTGTAAGCGCTGGCAGGAAAGTGTTGCCTCAAACTGAATTGGTCGCCCTGGAGAGCAAGCGACTCGAATTGAGCCATCAGCGCGCCACAGCAGCTCTGAAAGTGGCTGAGAGCTTATTAAGGATCGCCAGAGCAGGCGGAAAAGCGGAGCAGGTTCAGCTTGGCGAAGCTCAGGTGGCGTTGGCGCAGGCAGACTTGGCGCTGTCCACATTTGACAGCGCCCAGACGTCGTTACGAGCGCCTTACGAAGCCACGGTGCTCAAGGTTCACGTCCAGGAAGGACAGGCCATCAAGGCTGGCGTTCCGATCGCCACAATCGGAGACCTCACGATGCTGGAATGTCGCGTTCCAGTCGACCGGAAGACGATTACGATCGGACAAACGATTACGCTCACCATTGAAGATGCCGCCGTTGCCGGACTCGTACAATCGATCGAGCCGATCAGCGAAGATCAGCAAAGATTGCGGGATTTGGCGGTTTCCGTCGCGATGGCGGTCGTTTCAGTCAGGAATGCGGATGGTAAGCTGGCCGAAGGTCAGGCGGTCTATCCAAACATCGTTCCCAATGATCCGGTGGCGCGTGTACCGCTGGAATCGGTGAAAACAACGACGGGCGGCCAGCGGGTTGTGCAGGTGCTGCGCGAGCACATTATCAGAAACGTACCCGTCGTGTTGCACGGACAAATCGGGCAGGGCGATGTCTTCGTGAGTGGTCCCTTTACGAAGAATGATGACGTTATTATTTCTGCATCGATCGAACTGGCTGATTCAACGGCTGTCAAACCATCCGCCGTTCGAGCATCGGCGTCAGGTGCTGCAGGATCGGTTCAATCAGCAACGCCAACTCAACCGAAAAAGACTGGGGCTGCCGGATTCTAGATTGAGTTCAACGCTGAATTTGATTCTGAGTTTCGGACACGAGCCGCACCCGGATTCGTCAAACAGGAAAACCAAGCCGTGTCAGACGTCCCGCAACAGCCAAATAAAATTGACGACTACATCCTGATTGCCCCGATCGCTTCCGGTAAGTCGGCGGTGCTCTGGGAAGTCATGCACGAGCAGAGCAATCAGATGTTCGCCATGAAGCTGCTCAACCAGAATTCGATGCAGGATCCAGAAGAGAAAGCGCTGCTCAAGCTGGAAGCGAAGATTGGCTCGTTGATGGAGCACCCGAATCTGATCCGAAACCACGGCGTCGTGATTCGCAAGACAGAGTGCTACCTGCTGATGGACCTGTTCAAGACTCCCAATCTGAAAGCGTTTATCAGTTCCAACATCCAGATGGTACACGCGAATTTTCGCCAGTTGGTGGAAGGAATCTGTGCCGGACTGGGGCACATGCATGGCAAGGGCTGGGTTCACCGGGATTTGAAACCGGAAAATATTCTGCTGAATCGAGCCGGAGAAGTACGATTGATCGACTTCTCACTGGCCGTTAAGGCTGCAGGGGGGCTTGCCAAATTAATGGGCGGCAACCGGGGCCCCATCCGTGGAACTCGTACTTATCTCGCTCCGGAGACGATCCGGAAAGAGCCCACAACACCGGCCACGGACATCTACAGTCTCGGGGTTACGTTTTTTGAGTGCCTGACAGGAACAACTCCATTTAAAGGAGACACGCCACAGGATCTACTGAGAAAACACATTGCCGCCACGCCGCCACTGCCGTCGATGTTGAATGAAAAAATCACTCCGGAAATGGACCGTTTCATTCTGAAGATGCTCGCGAAGAAGCCGAAGGACCGTCATCAGTCGATGGATGAGGTTCTTAGAGACTTCAACAACTGCCAGGTTTTCAAAAAGGACGAGGAGGAAGAAGAACGACAGAAAGAGGTCCAGGAAGCACGCGAACGGCAAAAAGCATCGGGATCGGACCTCAGCGAGGCACAAACAGATGAGCTACGCGAGTTGATGTCGAGTCGTCGTGACAGTCGAGCTGACGCTCGAATTCAGGCCATGATCCAATCCAATCCGGCGATGCATCGTGAGTACGAAGCCATTCAGCTTGAGCAGAAACAGGCCGAAGCGAAGCGAGCGGCAGAACGGCAACGTCGAGCCAATGCGAGCACCAGGGGAGAAGTGACCAAACCAGAAGAAAAACCAAAACCGAAAAAGAAAAAGACGGCGTCTCCACAACAGCCCATGATGCCACCGATGCAGCAGCCCATGATGCCGCCCGGGTATGCCATGCCACCTCAGCAGATGCCGTATGGGATGCCACCGGGTTATGGAATGCCACAGCAAATGCCCTATCCGATGCCACCACAGGGCTATCCGCAGCAACCAATGATGTCCCCGGGCATGCAGCAACCCGGCATGCCCATGATGCCGCCGCCAGGAATGCCGCAGCAGCCACCTGCAACGCAACCTCAAGGCAGCCCTCAGCAAACGCAGCCACCAGTTGCGCCGCAGCAGCCCGTCCCGCAGCAGCCCGTCCCGCAACAGCCGACAAGACCACCCGCGGCGCAGCCGCCGACGGTTCCACAACCAGCTCCATCGTCAACGGCTGATAAGGACAAGGACGACGGCATGGAGTTCATGACAGAACTTCCAGACATTGAATAATTGCTGTCTTTGCTTGCCTGGACGAAGAGTCTGGCGAACTCCACAATTCAACTCGTAACCCGCCAGAGTTTGTTGGGAGCGGGTCTCTCCTGGTGCATCACAAAGTCACGAATCGCGTCTCTTCAGTCAGGACTGAAGGCCCGGTTATGGCCTCACTTTAAGAACGAATTCTGATGTCCGAATCGAAACCTCGCCGCAAGAAAATCCCGGTTCCTCCCATGCCGTTTGAAAAGACAATCTTCGGCATGGAATCGCAGATGGAAGAACTGGAAGGCAAGCCCGATCCAACACCAGCCACGCGCGACGCGATCCGTAACATGCGTGTCGAAATTACGAAGATGAAACGTGAAGTATTTGATAATCTCGATGCTTGGGAAACCGTCCAGGTGGCAAGGCACCCCGAGCGTCCTCAGGTGCTTGACTACATTGAACTGGTCTTCGATGAGTTTGTCGAACTGCACGGTGACAAAGCCTGCGGCGATGATCGCGCCATGCTCACGGGTTTTGGAAAACTCGGAGACGAAAAAGTGATGTTTGTCGGCCAGCACAAGGGCCGAGACATTGACGAGCGAACTGAGCACAATTACGGAATGGCCCATCCCGAAGGTTACCGCAAAGCTCTCAGCAAGATGGAACTGGCCGCTCGCCACAAGTTGCCAATCGTGTGCTTCATCGACACGCCTGGCGCCTATCCCGGCATCGGAGCTGAAGAGCGTGGCCAGGCATGGCTCATCGCCACCAATCTTCGCGACATGGCCCGCCTCAACACACCCATCATCTGTGTCGTCATCGGCGAAGGTGGCTCAGGCGGCGCGCTCGGTATCGGCATCGGCGATCACATCGCCATTCTTCAGTTCGCCTACTATTCGGTGATCAGTCCCGAAGGCTGCGCCGGGATACTTTGGAAGCACGCCAGGCATCGCGACAAAGCCGCTCATGCGCTCCGATTTACTTCACGCGATCTGCTTGGCTTTGGCATTGTTGACGAAGTGATTCCCGAGCCGCTGGGCGGAGCCCATCGCAATCATCGCCAGATGGCAATGAACCTGAAAGGCTCACTGATCGCCGCCATCCGGGAACTGAAACAGATTCCCGATGATGAACTCGTCGAACGCCGTTATCAGAAGTTTCGCCGCATGGGCGTCTTCGAAGAACAGCTTGTCGTCGATGTCGATTAAGCGATGGCAATCGCCGCTGTGGTGAAGCGTTGATCCTGCGCAACGCGATCGTCGAGTTCAGTCGCCCTGGTACGCGTCCCGCGAAATGCGGATTGACATTCGGCATTGGCCGGTTGGTCGTCGACCTTTGGCGAGCCTCCAGTTCACATTTCTGGAAGGCTCGCTGAAGCTCGTTCTTCAGCCACCCGGAATCCCGTCGATTATTCGCGGAACGAGTCGCTCACTCGTCGCTGCCAGACGCCAGCCCGTCAGACTCGCACGTTTGAATAAATCTACCCACAACGTCCGATAATGTCTGTTATGTTAAATTGTGACCATAGAAATCCCTTTGTTTTGTTGATGTTTGCGATCCACCGCATTTCTCTGGCTCTGCCGAAACACGGCCAGCTCAGGCCAAATACCCGTGCCTACAGCGACAGCTGGAATGTGTCGCCCGACGGTGAGGAGATGCTTGAGTTCCCTGAAGAGTCGATCGCTTTCTGAAGTGCATCGACGAGCCTGGCCGGGAGCATCGGAGCGGCGTACTGGATCGTCTGATTCGTGATCGTGCCGGTCACAGATTCTCGAATCATTGCGTGCGTCGACGGTGCCATGATCAACATCAGACAGGTCACGCAGAGAACCAGGATCGCTCCTTTCATCGCTCCCAGAATTGCTCCCCAGTGCCGGTCGTATTCAACGAATCGAATCCTCTCCAGCCAGCCTCGAATGGCCCTGGCGAGAATAAACACGACCAGTGAAATGACAGCGTAAACCGCTCCAAGAGCGACCCAGTGTTTCAATGGTTGAGCGAGTGGGATTTCCTGCTCCACGTACGGCGTGGCTTCTCCCGCGACGAAAATACACGCGGCGATCGACCCCAGCACTGCCAGTTGCCACACAGCTCCTTTGGCAGCGCCTTTCCACGCAGCAACAACGATCACAAGAACGGCACAGCCATCAAGCCACATATCGAAATATTTCCTGGGAACCACGAAGCCACTTCGGCGGGAGGTTAGTTTCGAAGTGTGGTTGAGTCTATGCCAGCGGTGCTTGCCACGCGTCATCCTTGATCGGTGCGAAATCAGAACGCTTTTCGGCTATCCAGCAGCAGCGTCACCGGACCTTCATTCACCAGTTCCACATCCATGTGAGTTTGAAATCTCCCGGTCTCTACCAGGA
>JABMPE010000449.1 GCA_013203845.1 Rhodopirellula sp.
CTGTAACCTTCCGACAAAGCGAACACGCCGAGCATGATGCGCCGTTTGACTTCCGCTCCGAAACCCTCGGCCCGGCTGGCGGCGTACATGTCGATCATGTTTTCAAACTGTTCGGCCCGGTGTCCGTAATGAACCCCGTCGTACCGTGCCAGATTGCTCGATGCTTCTGAGCACGCAATCAGGTAATACGTGGCGACGGCGTACTTCGTGTGTGGCAGTGAAACTTCCACGACCTCGGCACCCAGCGAACGGTAAACGTCGATGGCCGCTCGCACGGAAGAATCAACATCCGGGTCGATACCAGCTCCGAAGAATTCCGAGACCACTCCGACGCGCAGACCTTCCAGGGGTTGATCAACAGTGGCCGAGTAATTTGGAACAGGGCGATCAACACTGGTTGAGTCGCGGTTATCGTGGCCTGCCAGCGTTTCCAGCAGCAGGGCCGCTCCGCTCACGTCCGTGGCAAGCGGGCCAATCTGATCGAGCGAACTGGCGAAGGCAACGAGACCGTATCGCGAAACGCGACCGTACGTGGGCTTCAGACCGACCACACCGCAGAACGAAGCCGGCTGACGGATCGAGCCGCCGGTATCACTGCCAAGACTCAGGGGAGCCAGTCGGGCAGCAACTGCAGCTGCCGACCCACCACTGGAACCACCGGGAGCGTGGGCGATGTTCCAGGGGTTTCTGGTGACCTGCAGAGCCGAGTTCTCGGTCGATGAGCCCATCGCAAATTCGTCGAGGTTCGTTTTTCCGATAATGACCGCATCCGCATTCTGCAACTGGGTTGTCACGTGAGCGTCGTATGGCGGAACGAAGTTCTCCAGCATGCGACTGGCGCAGGTTGTTGCCAGGCCTTTCGTGCAGATGTTGTCTTTGACAGCGACGGGCAGGCCAGCCAGTTTTCCCAGCGATTCTCCGGCTGACCGCTTGCGATCGATTTCGGTCGCCTGAGCCAGTGCTCCTGCGGAGTCGACTGTCAGAAATGCTCCGACCGTTTCTCCGTGAGTCGATATTTCGTCGAGGTACGCCTGGGTCACATCAACAGCCGACACGGTGCCATTCTGCATGGCGTCCAGAAGCCGGGCAGTCGTTGATCCGGTTATGTCCATTGTCAATCAGCTCCGGTGGTCCAGGACAGCACCTGGTGATCGGGTTCGAGTGAGCCGTCAGCAAACGACTGCCGTCAGGCGTTTTCCAGAATCTGCGGAACCAGGAAGTACTTTCCGTCCGTCTTTGGCGCGTTGGAAAGGGACTCTTCACGAGACAGACTCGGTCGGACTTCGTCGTCTCGAAACGCGTTGGAAACGTCGGCGACGTGTGCCATTGGTTCGACCTCAGAAACGTCGACTTCGTCCAGCACGGCGACGTAACCAAGAATTCCGTCGAGCTGTTTCCCGATCTGCTGTAACTCGTCGTCGGACAACTTCAGACGAGCCAGTGTCGCGACTTTCTGAACATCTTCAGGGCTCAGCATGGCGTATCTTTCTCTTCCAGCGTGCGATCTACGAAAACCTTCGACAGCAAAACGAGGCCGGCGGTACTCGCGTCGTCTGCGGAATTCTTCAAAATTCGAATATCAGATGCGAAAGCACCCCGGCTGCCAGGAAGCAGTCGGGGTGCTGATCATTCTCGTTGAGGTTTGGCGTCTCCGCGATTTCTCGGAAAAGCGCCTGACTCCGTCGATTAACCCTGTCCAGGAATCGTGAACGGTGCGCGGACGACAGCCTTCTGGATTCGGTTTGACCGAATGCAGTTCACGCAGACCTTCTTCTGAGCCGCGCCTTCTGGCGTCTGAACACGGATGTTCTGCAGATTCGGGTAGTAATGCCGCTTCGTGATACCAGTCGTTTTTCGACCGTTACCGCCGAGGTACTTGGCTTTTCCGCGTTGACAGAGTTTGTTTCCTCGGCCAGCCGTTTTTCCGCAAACGTCGCAAACCCTTGACATGACTTGACTTTCTCTTCTTCAGACGGGTTTCCCCGAGAATCGCAATGTGGGAAGCGAAGGATTGTAACTTGAGAGCGTCCGGTATCAAGTCCGCCGAAATAGCGGGCAATTTACGGACAACATGCCGGCGAGTGTAATGCACGCTTCAGGCCGACTGCCTATCGGCAACACGGCCAATCCTGAAGCAGGTCTGTCCGAAGTTTCAGGCAATTATTTCGTTGACGACCTCGCCGTAAACGTCAGTGAGTCGGAAATCGCGACCTGCATAGTTAAAGGTGAGGCGTTTGTGATCCAGGCCGAGCAGATGCAGGATCGTGGCGTGCCAGTCGTGGATGCTGACCGGATTTTCGACAGCCTTGTGACCAAAGTCGTCGGTTGATCCGTAACTCGTTCCACCGCGAACTCCGCCGCCAGCCATCCAGATGGTGAATCCCTTGTTGTTGTGATCTCGACCAGTCCCGCTTTGGGCGTACGGCGTGCGACCGAACTCACCCGCCCAGATCACCAGCGTGTCCTTCAGCATGCCTCGCTGTTTGAGATCGGCCAGCAAAGCGGCGACTGGCTGATCGGTGGCGACACAGCTTTCCGTGAGGTTGTCTTTGAGCAGAAAGTGGTGATCCCAGCCAACGGGAGCGGTCAGCTCGATGAATCGAACGCCCGCTTCCGCCATGCGCCGCGCGAGCAGGCACTGCCGTCCGAATCGGTCGGTCGGCAATCCGGAGCCGATGCCGTACGACTTGAGCATCGCCGGTGACTCAGGCTTCAGGTCCAGCAGGGCGGGCACCGAATGCTGCATTCGGAACGCCAGCTCGAACGACTCGATGGCCCCTTCGATCTCGGGATGGTGAATGTCCCGTTTCAGCTTCGACGCGTTCAGTTCGCGGATCAGGTCCAGTTGCTGGCGTTGCTGACTCGGTGAAAGTCGCGAGTTGCTGATGTTCTTCAGCGGCGGACCAGGCTCCTGGTCGATGCCCATCAGCTTCGCATAGAAGCCGGGAATCTGATTCGTGCCAATCTTCGTCGCCTGAAAAATCGACGGCAGAAAACTGGTGCCGTAGTTTCTCGCTCCACCGTTGTCGGCAGGCGGATTGAGCGTGATGAACCCAGGCAGATCGGTGTTTTCTGTGCCCAGCCCGTAGACCGTCCACGCTCCCATCGACGGTCGCGTGAACTGGAAGCTGCCGGTGTGCAGCTGGATGAAAGCCTGCGAGTGGTTCGGCAGGTCGGTCTGCATGCTGTGAATCATGCAGATGTCATCGGCATGCCGAGCAAGGTTCGGGCAGACTTCAGAAAACCACAAACCTGAGTCACCATGTTGAGAGAACTCGAACGGTGACGGCAGCAGCTTTGGCCCGCCCTTCGAAACGTCGTTGCCGGAATTCTTCGAAAGCCGCGGCTTGTAGTCGAAGAGGTCGACGTGCGAAGGTCCTCCGTTCATGCAGAGGAAAATTACCCGTTTCGCTGTCGGAGCAAAGTGCGTTGGTTTCGGCGCCAGTTCGCTGTCGGAATCATTTGCCGCTCGCGCGGCAGCATCCTGAGCCAGCCCGGCGAAGGCCAGGTACCCGAATCCCGATGCCAGCGATTTCAACGCGGCGCGGCGTGGATGAGCAGGTTCAAAAATCATAGTGTTAACCCCTGGGCGAGATGGCCCTTGCACTTGTCCGGCTTCAATCTTCAATCAAGGTTTCGGAATTCCGCCGTGCAGAGCACCGCCTGGCAAAAACTGGTCAGCACGTCTTCGCGAGTTTCCGCGACCTCGGTCGAACTGGAAGCCGCTGACAGGAACGTCAGTGCGTGTGCTTCTTCATCGGCCCTGGGAAGCCGACCGAAGCACCGTCGAAAAATGGTGCGTACGATCGCCTGCTGATTTTCACCGGCTTCATGCCGAACACGTTTTGCAAGCGCCGCTGCCCGGTCCTGCACGAACGGGCTGTTCATCAGGTACAGAGCCTGCGTCGGGACATTGGTATTTTCGCGGGCACCCGTCACAAAGCTGGAAGACGCAAAGTCAAACAGGTCCAGCACGTCGGGCAGACGATCGCGAATGACGGGAAGATAAACCGATCGGTGCAAACTGCCGTCGAGATCCGCCGGCAGCCGTTTGTCTAATCCAATGATCGAAATCGGTCGGTCGCCGATCACGCGACCGACCAGCGAAGCTTCAGGGCGAGACAGATCCAGCTCGCCGGAAACCGCCAGCATGGCATCGCGAATGGCTTCGGCTTCGAGCCGTCGTTTGGACATTCTCCACAGCAATTGGTTGTCTGGATCAGATTGAAACGCGTCCTCGCGCCAGGTTGATACCTGCCGATACGTTCGTGAAAGAACCAGTTCCCGAATCATGGTTTTGATCGACCAGCCGTTCTCGACGAATCGAACGGCGAGATAGTCCAACAGCTCGGGGTGGCTGGAGCGTTGGCCCGTTGATCCGAAGTCGTCAACAGTTCTGACGAGCCCTTCCCCAAAGACATGCTTCCAGATTCGATTGACCATAACGCGCGAGGTGAGCGGGTGTCGCGGATCGGTCAGCCACTGAGCCAGCTCCAACCGTCCGCTGGCATTTTCCGGCAGTGGACGAGCCGGATGAAGACCGAACACCTTCGGAAAAGCTCGCGGGACAACTTCTCCCGGTTGGCTGATCTCTCCGCGTTTCAGCACGGGTACGTCGAAAATGTTCTCGCGATCCAGCACCCCCATCGTCAGGGGCAGAGCCTTGCCGTCGGCGTCGACTTTTTCGAGCTGACCTTCGATCGCGCCGGTTCGCCAGAAGATGCGTAGAGCGTCACGCAGCGTGAAGATTTCGGACGCGTCCTCGCCCGCCTTGATGGCTTTCAAAACGGCGGCGCGACCGTCTTTTTCTTCCTGACGAAGTTTTGCCATTTCCGCCTTCAGCCGCTGGACCTGTTCCGGCTTGATC
The DNA here is from genome assembly GCA_013203845.1 of Rhodopirellula sp. Taxonomy (GTDB): domain Bacteria; phylum Planctomycetota; class Planctomycetia; order Planctomycetales; family Planctomycetaceae; genus JABMPE01. The sequence goes on from JABMPE010000449.1 coordinate 4,868, forward strand.
GACGGATGGTACACCGCGTGACCGGCTTCGACCGGCAACGGCAGCGGATCGCCACCAACGCGATTAGCGGGTGAGACGGCGGTACCGAAATACGTTTTCGTACTGGCAAAGATGCCAGCCAGCGCGTAGTAATCCTGCATCGAAAACGCATCAAACTTATGATCGTGACAGCGTGCGCAGGCCACTGAACTGCCGAGGAGGGCTCGCGTGACGGTGTCGATCTGCTCGTCAACGATGTCCGCCAAAAACTGTAACGGGTTCATCGCATCGAGATTCTTTGTACCGACGGCCAGAAAACCGGTCGCGATCAGTAACCGCGCCCGCTCGTGCGGAGAGTCGTACGGCAGCAGATCACCCGCCAGTTGTTCGGTCAGGAAGCGATCATACGACACGTTGTCGTTGAGGCAGTCGATGACATAATCACGATATCGCCAGGCATCAGGAAACGAGATGTTCGCATCCTTGCCACTGGACTCGGCAAAGCGAGCCACGTCCAGCCAGTGTCGCCCCCAGCGTTCGCCGAACTGCGGCGACGCCAGCAACTCGTCAACTTCCGCAGCCAATGCGTTGTCGACACCTGCTGTTTCGACTCGATGAGTGAACTGGTCGATCTGCTTCGGTGTCGGTGGAAGACCAGTCAGATCAAAATGAATTCGCCGCAGAAGTGTTGGCAGATCGGTATCAGACGACGGAACAAGTCCGCGATTCTTCAGAGTCTTGAGAATGAAATCGTCAATGTCCTGTCGTGACCAGACGTCGCCATCAACGCGAGGAACCTGCGGTTTTTTCGGAGGCTGATAGGCCCAGAAATCCTGACCGGCTTTTCGAGCCACAGCAGACTCTGCCGTGACATCATCGCGCGGGTCCGGCGCACCCAGGCTGATCCATTTTCGAAGATCAGCAATCACCGAGTCGGGGAGCTTCGGTTTCTGTGGCGGCATCTTCAGATCGGGATCCAGATGCATCACGGCAGACAGCAACAGACTCTTTTCCGGCGATCCCGGTACGACCGCTGGTCCTCGATCACCACCGGCTCGGATAGTCGATCGCGTGTCCAGCCGCAGTCCGCTTTCGCTCGCTTCAGTCTGAGCCGAGTGGCATTCGTAACAATGCTTGACGAGCACTGGTCGGATGTTCGACTCGAAAAATTGGAAGTCAGCAGTCTTGTCCGAAGGCAATTCATCGGCCTGCGCGTGCAGCACACCGACCGTAAAGATCGCGGAGATGAAAAGTAGCGACCTGGACCGCCACATGAGCCTGCTCAATGAAAGCATAAGTGAATCGCCCATCTGCAATCGGGACGGGGAACGGTGTCAGCCGTAAAGGTAACACCGAAAGGACAATTTGATACGGCGGGCTGAACAACACTTAACTGCAGCGTCGAAATTACCTTCACCACCAATCAGAAAACAATCAATCACCCTCAAATCGAAGTTCACTGATGCGGGTACCCGGTTGCTTTGCGACAAACTGAGTCAGGCATTCGGTGTTCATGATCGAACCCGGACGCGGCGAATTGATCTTCATCTGACCGTTGATGGCAACGAGAACCCGATTCGGTGTCATCGTCATTCGCACGGAGATTTTCGGCTCGTTCCTGTCGATGTCATTCGCGGCTCTGCGAAGCGACTTGAAACTCGTCCGGGTTTTGCCGTCCGTTTCTGATAACTCGACTTCTGATAATTCGATCTCGTCGGAATCCACGGTCAGCGCCGCCCAGCCTCCTGTGTTTCGGTCAAGCATTCGTACTTCGAATTCGATTGGCGGCGGCTGCGGTGACGGCGTCGTGGCACTGACCGGCCAGGAAAGCTGGCACTCGATCACGACATTGCGATACGGCCTGAGAAACGTCGCTGGTTGAGACGACTCGGATTCGCAGGTCATCGAGTCTTTGCTGGTTCGCCAGCCTTCGCCGGACCACAGACGAGGCAGAAACGGGTTCTCCCAGCTGCTGCGCGCGAGTTCCGCGTTGCTGAGAGTTTCTTGTTCCAGGTTCAACGCGAATTTCCTGGATGAAGCGGCGGCATCGGTATGTGTCTTGACTGACGGTTCTGGCCCGACCGCTTGATCATGAAACGTTTTTCGTTCGGAACGACTGTCACGTGGGTTGACTCCGGAAGTCGATTTCGAGTCTCGAGAGCAACCGGCTAACACGCACGCTGCCGCGAGCAGAAAGAGAGACACAGAGACAATGCGGCGTGAGCGGTTCATAGAAGAGCGTCTGCAGGCTGGAGTACGGTCTTATCAGTGTTCAGGAAATCGGGCATTGTTGCGAAGCGAGTCATCACGGGCCTCGCACTGCATACGTTGCCGGGTACGAAGTCTACGATAGCATGTGGTTCGTGCCACAGGCTGTCGAACTCTCTGCACGCTGATCGTGCTGGTGCGATTCTTCGATGATGAGAATTCCTCGTCAGGTGAATCAGTGATGGAAACCGAAATGACAATTCGCAAAGCCACGCTCGACGACGCGGCAACGATTGCTGACTTCAATTGTCGGCTGGCAGCAGAGAGTGAGAACAAGCAACTGGATCCGGAAACCGTGCAATCCGGTGTGAAGGCACTGCTGGGTGATTCACGTCGCGGTCAGTACTTCGTGGCGTGCGGCAGCGATGGCCAGATCGTCGGGCAGTTAATGCACACATTCGAGTGGAGCGACTGGCGAAACGGCGACATCTGGTGGCTGCAAAGCGTCTATGTGCATCCCGATTTTCGACGACAGGGAGTCTTTCGGAAGCTTCACCAACACCTTGAGAAACTTGCCGGGGCGACTTCCGGTGTCGTTGGTTTGCGACTGTATGTTGAAAACGAAAATGATCGCGCGCAGGACACGTATCGTTCGCTCGGTTTTACCGAACCCTGCTACCGCGTGATGGAACGACTGTTTGACTGAATCTCAACCTCATTTTTGAGCGGCGAGTTGTGCGAGTTCTTCGCGAGCCTCACCGGCAATCGCGGCGTAGCTGTACCGATCGAGGATTTCGGAATAGAGCGTCGCGGCTTCTATGTGCAGTCCGATTCTTGCCAGTGCCCGCCCGGCTTCGATCATGCTCTCCGCGCTGAGCGGATGCTCCGAGTCGTGGATCAGCGGCACTTTCAGGAACGTTGCCGCTGCAATTTCGAAGTCCTGCCGGACGAGATAGCCTCGACCGAGCAGGAAGTACGGTCCGGGACGCAAGCCGGGTTCCAATTGGGTGATCGTCGATTCCCAGTGTTTCAGAGTGGCATCCGTGACATCCTGAGATCGGATCTGCAACCGTCTGCGTTGCCAGCTGGCCAGCTGACGAATTCGCTCGCCAGGCGTTCTGGCCAGCTCGTTTAGAACAGTCAATGAAGTCTCGCTGTGCCCGGCGTCGAAGAACAGCCAGCTTGCGGCCAGCAATCGTGCGACCGGATTTTCGTCTTTCAGCCAGGCAACCGCGGTTTCGAGAGTTTCGCCTTGAGCCGCCGAATCGTTCCACAGCAGCGGAATCAGATTCATGTGGGTGGTGTCGGGATCGCTTTCGAAAAGCAATTGAAACCGCGTTCCGGCGGTCAGAAAATCGTTCCGTTTCAGAGCACAGCGAACCAGCATCACCAGAATCTCTCGCCGCATCCAGACTCGCGGTTCGACGTTGATGGCTTCCGTCAACTGTAATTCCGCCTCGCGAATCTGTCCTTCCTCGAACGCCTTGATGCCGGCTTTTTGTGCGGTAGTCTGTGCCGTGCGAATCGTGATCACGTTCTCTGATCCAATTTCGATCGGCTTGTTTGCGGTCGCCGTTCTACACGTCAGCTTGCTGCCGGTGTAGTCGATGATCTGGCATTGAAGCGTGATCCGGCTACCCGGCGTGGAGCCTTGCTGGACCACTTCGTCGCTGTACTGAGCGAGCGCCACCTGATTGAAAAATGAGGCGGCAACAATCAGCAGAATGCCCATCGAAAAAATCTTTCTGGCAATCTGCATCGGGCAAGCACTTTCCATCCGTTGAGAGAATTCGGCGACGACAGCAGCGAGAACTCATGCAGGTTTCGCGATCTAGTCGCGACCAAATTTGGTCACGTCTCGATATCGATAACTGCCACCGTTTTCGCGAGCGAGCTTTTTCAAAAAGTTGTCGACGTCCAGATTTCCTCCGCGACCGAACTCAACGGTGTGAATCGCGGTGCGGCCCCGGTTGATCGACTTGATCTCGTTCAGCTCGGCAGCAGACATGATCGGCTGCTCGGCGTCGGTCAGCAGGAAGATGTTCTCCGGGCTGTAGCTGAGAGCCCGCTTCAACGCGGGCATGTGTGACGTGCCGCCTTCCGGACCAATAGAACTCAGATATTGTCGAGCCTGGTTTTTGCGGATGTCGGTCGCCCACCACAACGACGGCGCCAGATTGCTCAGCGACATTTCACGGTAGGAACTATTGTAAAAGATCACCTGAAACTGCTGGGTTGAGTCGAGGCTCTGCAGGCTGGCGACAACTTCGCTTTTGGCAACCAGCAGCTGCTTGTAAAAGCCCATACTGCTCGAACAGTCAACGACGTAGACAAAGCGAGTTCCGGAAGCCTTGATATCAAAGAACGAAGTCTCGCCGTGCTTTGTTGATTGAGTGGAGGTCGCGACGGGCGCCCCGTTGATCGATTCCAGAACGTTGGCAGCGGTTGCTGGAGCCGGCATGCTGAGTGACTGCCCGGCTCCAATGACCGAAGGGATATCCAGTTCCGGAAGACTGACAAGGTCGCTGGGCAGGCTGTTGAGGCTTTCGGCCGCCGCGTCGGCCAGCTGAGCGTCCGTGGGGACCGTTTCCGTGTTGGCTGGTGAAACTTCCGCAGCCGCTGACTCGGGAGTTTCTTCGGCGGGGTTGGGTTCGAGTTCCTCGGCGGCGTTCTTCACGTAGATGCCGACGTCACGGAAGTTTTCATCACTCGCACCGGACTGACCACGCTCGCAGCTCTGCAGCCCGGCGGCGAAACAGAACATCAGCGTGCCGTGCAGACAGATCGACACAATCCAGCTCGGCACCGTCGGGTGATCCGGCGTCGCCTGGTAGTCTAACTTCGGAGGTGTCCAACGACGTTTTGTGGACATGGCTTTGAGCCTTCACGGGCCTCTGAAAACGATTCCGAACGGTGGGCTGGAACGGGGCAGCGCTGTTCCAGCCTACTTCACCGCTTTCACGACTCAGTTCTTCACATTTCCCTCAGAAGTATCAGCTGGTTTATCCGCTTCCGGTGAAGTGAAGCGGTTGATGTAGGCCTGCGTGACGTCCTGACGGGCGACTTTTTCGGGAGGCGTGTAAGTAAAGGCATCCTCGGCCAGTTCGACGTCCCATTTCACGTCCACAAAATCCAGTGTGACCATTGGTCGGCGAGTGCCATCTTCGGCATGCTTCAGGTACAGAATGCGGCGAGGAAACAGCGACTTCTGTTCGAAGTAAATCCGCACCTCGTCCGGCACAAATGCCGGCAGCGCTTCTTTCTCGTCGGCATCCGGCCCAAGAAATTTCGATCGAAAGCTCTTTTTCCAGCCGCCTTCGATGACGACAAACGTCTGCTCGTTGACGTCCTGCTCCCACTGCTTTTCCAGCTGGACCGACTTCTGAATTCCAGCCAGCAGACTGGGCAGTCCGCCGAGTCCGAGTTCGGCTGTGAGCAGGTTCTGAGGAGTTTTGATCGCCGAGCTGGCCGCAGTCAGAATCTGTCGGACGTTGCGGCGGGTCACTCGCTCTTTCTTTCCGATCTTCTGATGCGTCCACAGAATCTGCCCGTCGCAGACTTCGATCATTCGGGCTGCGGTGCTGCCGACCTGAAGGTCGTACTCCAGACGAAGTTTAAGATCCGTGCCCTGAAGGTAGCTGCCCTCCATGCGAAATCGGCGGAGTCCCAGATCGACCGTTTCGACAATCTGCGCCTGCACCGAGCGATAAGAGATCAGCCGGTCCCGAGCGGATTCCAGCGTAACCTGCGCAGACGCCCCGGATTTTTCATTCCGGCGGGCGACCGAAGGATTGTCCTGCGGCGAGTTGCCAGCTGGCTGCGCGGTTGGTTCCGGTCCGGCGGGCTTCGCGGAAGACGCTGCGTCGCCGGCCTTCGCGGGATCGGCGTTTGCGTCCTGTCCATGGGCTCCGGACTGCCAAATCCAGACGCAACCCGTTACTGCCGCAAGGAATGCGGCAAATGGTAAAATGGGAAGACTTTTCATGTTATGCCGAAATTAACGGATTTGCCAAAGATTCCAGTCGAAGCATTCCGACAAGAAGGGAAGTGATGCCGTGTTGTGGTGTCGCTCCGCTCGCTTTGCGGCAATGTCTGGTCGACTTCGCGTCAGCTGGTCATCGCCGGATCGCTGCACAGATTCCCCATCTTAGTGGGACGTTGGCTGCAAGGTCGACGGCAAAGACGACAACAGCAAACACCGGCTGCAGTTCAGCTTCCGGAAATTCGGATGTGTCCGCTGCGGCTTCCATTTTCGTTCAGTCTGGTGATTTTCGGCGGAGGGGATCCTGCCGAGTCGGTCACCGCGCACTCTGGTCGCGAGGCAAACTGATGAGACTCTATTTTCTGGCACTCGGCACGATTCTCGTGGTCTGTATAGGCTGTCAGCTCGACGGCCAGCAGGTCTTTGACAGGGGCGAGCACGTCGCGCCCCCGGCACACATGATGGCTCATCCTGGGCCGATGGTTGACGGCCCCGGCCCCGGCGTCATGCCAATGATGGGACCTCCGCCGCAGCGGTCGTTTCAGACCGAAACCACGCAGGTTCGGTTTACGGGTCCGGTCGGCATGAGCATCGGCTGGCAGGCGGGAGCCGGCTACGCCGAAAACCAGCTCACCACGCCTGCTCGTTACAACTACATTCAGGGAGCAACCTACCGGCTTAAGTTGACGAACATCCCTGGTCGTGAAGGGTTGACGGTCTACCCGACGCTGCAGGTGTACCCAGGCCATCCAACCACGGATGCGTACCTCGGTCACAACAGCACGCCGCTGGAACTCACCGACGAAGACCTCGATCAGGTCGAGAGCAACAACTACGTCACCAAGGTGATCTACCTGCCGGATCCAAAGTTCCAGGA
>JABMPE010000450.1 GCA_013203845.1 Rhodopirellula sp.
ACGTGATGCCGGTGTTGTCCAAGGGTGGCTGCAACATGGGAGCGTGTCATGGTTACTCGCTGGGGAAGAATGGTTTCAAGCTGACGCTGCGTGGCTCTGACCCTGGACCGGACTATGAGTCGCTGACGGAAGAGTTCTTCGAACGCCGTATTAATCGGCACAATCCTGAAGCAAGTCTGCTGATCACCAAGCCTCTGGGTGACGTGCCACATCAGGGCGGCGTTCGATTTGATCGAGAGAGTTTGCCGCATCAGCTGCTGCTGGGCTGGGTTCGCGAAGGAGCACAAAGTGACGTTGCCGACACGTTGCGGGTCGAGTCGGTCCACATCTTCCCTGAAAATGCTGTCGTCCGACCGGGCATGCAGCATCAGGTTCAACTGATCGCGAAGTATTCCGATGGATCAACGCGGGACGTGACGCGGCTTGGCATTTTCACGGCCAACACCGAACGGGTGGCCAGCGTGGACGATGCCGGACTGGTTTCTGCGATTGAACTCGGTGAGACCGCGATCGTCGCTCGTTTCGAAAGAATCTTCGCGACGGCCAATTTCATCGTGTTGAATCCCAATCCACTGTTTCAGCCGACACCAGTCCCAGAGAACCTCATCGATCGATTCGTGATTGAGAAGCTGAACGAGTTGAATATCAAACCGTCAGATCGAGTTGATGATGCCGGTTTCCTCCGACGGGTGTCTCTGGATTTGATCGGGATCCAGCCAAAACCGGAAGAGGTCATCGCGTTCATCAACGATACGTCGCCGGACAAACGGGAACGCATCTTCGATGCGCTTGTGACTCGCCCCGAGTTTGTCGACTGGTGGTCGCTGAAGTGGGGAGACCTGCTGCAGAATTCGCGGAACCGGCTAAGCGATCCAGCAGTGTTCGCTTTCCGTGAATGGATCCGCGCAGTGGTTGCCGAAAATCGACCTGTTGACGAATTTGTCCGGGAACTCCTGACCAGCCGCGGCAACTTTATGGAGAGCCCGGCGGCGGCTTACTTCGCCGTCAGTAAAGACCCGGACGAAACCCTGCAGCGAGCGACGCAGGTGTTTTGTGGAGTTCGCATGTTGTGTGCGAAGTGTCATCCGCATCCGTTCGAAAACTGGACGCAGGCCGACTACTACGGTCTGCACAGCTTTTTTAATCAGGTCTCCGCGAAGAACGATCCTCGACTGGCAGGTGTTACCAATGCCAGAACGATTGTTGTGAATCTGACCGCGGGATATTCGCGAAATCCTCGATCGGGACAGTTGCAGCCTCCGCGTTTTCTGGGAGCGTCGGAACCGGAACTCAAACCAGACACTGACCGCCGGACGGTTTATGCCGAGTGGCTGACCTCGCCTGAGAATCCTCACTTTGCGCGCAGCATGACCAACCGGGTGTGGAGTTACTTCTTTCATCGTGGCATCATCGACCCGGTGGATGACCTGCGAACAACCAACCCGCCGATCAATCCTGGACTGCTCGACGCGCTGACGAAGGACTTTGTGGCTCACAGGTTTGACGTGCGGCACCTCATGAAACGGATTGTACTTTCTGAAACCTACCAGCGCAGCAGCGTCTCGAACGAAACCAACGGTCACGACGATCTGAATTTTTCCCATGCGATTCCACGTCGGCTGGCTGCGGAAGCCCTGCTGGATTCGCTCGTTCAGGCGACGGGGATTCCGGAGTCGATTGCTGGTGCTCCTGCTGGATTCACCGCGGCGCAACTGCCTGACGCGAATGTGAAGAGCGATTTTCTGAGTCTGTTCGGAAAGCCGCAGCGCATGGAAGCCTGCGAGTGCGAACGCGACGATGGAGCGAACATGCTGCAGGCGCTGCATTTCATCAATGGAAAATCAATTCTGTCCCGCGTCGCCGCTCCGAATGGGCGAGTGGCTCAGTTGATCAATCAGAAGGTGCCGGACGCCGAACTGGTCAACCAGCTTTATCTGTGGAGTCTTTCGCGACCGGCCACGCAGGACGAAGTCGAACTCAGTATGACTTTCATCGCGTCCTATGAGCCAGCCAAACGCGCGGAAGCCGCCCAGGACCTGATGTGGGCGCTGCTCAACAGCCGCGACTTCATGCTCGTTCATTAGTTGGCTGCAATCGCATGACTCTACTTTGCGGCCACGTCTTCGGGAGCAACAACCGGAACCGGTATCACTGAGCGGATCAGCTTACCGCTCGGGACTTCGTAAATCTGAACCTCTCCATTGCGACCTCCGGCTGCGAGGCGAGTGCCGTCGCGGTTGAGGCTCACTGAGTAAACCGTCGCCGGAAGATTGGGAATCAGCGCCACTCGAGCGCGATCGTCTGTCTTGTAAACGCGGATTTCACGATACGCTCCGCCGACGGCGAGCAGTTTACGATCAAGACTGGTGGCCATCGTCAGGACCGGCCCCGGTTGAGCTTCCATGCCTTTGACATACTGCGCCCGATTCGTGATCGGTCTGGCTCCGTTTCCAGCACCCGTCACTTCGATTCCGCTGAGGGCGATTTTGAATTCATAACCGGTGAGCGTTCTGGCGAGCCCCGACGAGAACGCAAACGTTTCATTGCTGGATACGGCTTGAACGAATTCGGTCGACATGTCGACCGAACGGAGCAGCTTTCCGGTTTCGACGCTGGAAACCAGAGTGGCTTTGTCGCGGCCTCCGGTCACCAGCATTTTGCCGTCGGGCGTCCAATCGACATCGAAGACCCAGTCACTGTGAAGTGGAAAGCTCCGTACCGGGGCGTTGATGTCGAGAGGAACAACGTGAGCCGAGCCGTCTGTACCGCCGACGGCGACTGATTTTCCGTCGGGGGAAAAGCTGCCTCGAAACAGTGTGTCATGACCGATTCGTCGCGAGTTTATCAGGACTCCCGATGCAGCCTCATAGAAACGTATTTCGCCAAAGCTGCTGGGCGAGCCGCCGACGGTAACCAGCTTTGTCCCGTCCGGGCTGAACTCAACGTGCGTGAGCAGGTCGCACTCGGTGGGAATCCGCTGCGGCCGAGAGTCACCTTCCGTCGGGAACAGAACGAACTCGCTGCGACAGGCAGCGGCGACGCGGGTTCCGTCCGGGCTGATGGAGACGCTCGTGATGGCCGGCGCGAATCGGTACGACTCCGGAATGACGACTTTGGGTGTCAGGTCACCAGGGTCGGAGTCGTCTTTCGCGCCGTCGAGAATCCACTGCCGAATGATCTCAACCCTGGCCGCAGAAAGTGCGGGTTGCTGCTTCGGCATTTCAGGCGAATCACTCGTGATCATATCGAGCAGCAGGCTGCTGTCGGTTTTACCTGGTGACAATGAGGGCCCGCTATCGCCACCTTTCAGCAGGTCAGCGACCGAGTCCATACTCAGCCCGCCTTTCGGGTCCGTTCTCGAATGGCAACCGCGGCAATGACGTCGAAAGATCGGCCACACGTCTCGTTTGAAACTGACCGTGGTTGCGCTGGTCGGCCGGTTCAAATCAGCTTTCGCGGCCTCATCGGCGGAGCCCGAACTTTGCACGGCCAGAGTGGCAGCGACCACGACGAAAAACGTGATGAGTTTTCGCATGAATAATCTCGATCGTTTCAATCGATGGTTTCAATATTGGCGAACCATTCCTGTCAGACAGGAACGAAAGTTTCCGTGGATTCAGTCTACTCGGGGACGCCGGTCTTCAACAGCAGAGAGGTTGCGACCAGAGGCCCGTGTCCTGCTCGACTCGGCGCACTCGCGGGCAGTTGCTTTCTCGGTGAGGCAGAACTCGTCATAAAACGAGTGCTTCACGATTCAGTCAACACACCTCAGGAGTAACTTCACATGCGATGGGTTTCTTTGAAGTCGTTGCGACCAGCCGTTGTCATGCTGATCACGTTGATGGCCGCAGCCAATGCTGGAGTTGTGCTCGCAGCCGAACCAGCGTTGACTCTCAAGGTGGTGCCGGATCGCGAGTCGGCACTTTACGAAGTCGGCGAGGAAGCCGCCTTTCTCATCACAGTCTCGCGCGACAACGAACGTGTGACGGACGGCAGCGTTAGTTTTGTTGTTGACGATTTTCTGACGAGTGGAAAAGCGGCGGGTTTGCCCGAAGGGAAAGTTTCACTCGGTGACGTGCCAGCGAAGATTGTTGTGAAAGGCCGGCGTCCGGAGTTTCTGCGATGTCAGGTGACCTACACGCCGCCCAAAGGTCAAGCGGTGCGTGCGGCTGCCGGGGTTGGGATTTCTCCAGAGAAGATTGGCTTGAGCCTTCCCGTACCTGATGACTTCGACGAGTTCTGGGCGGAGCAGAAACGGCAGCTGGCCGAAATCGCCCTCGACCCGAAGCTGACCGCCGTCGACAACAAGTCGGATGGCATCGAAAGTTTTGACGTGCAGGTTCAATGTCTCGGCGGTACTCCGGTGTCGGGTTACTTCTCGAAACCATCGAATGCCAATCCGAAGAGTTTGCCGATCGTTCTGTGGGTTCACGGAGCGGGCGTTCGCAGTTCAAGTCTTGGGAACTCGCTCAAAGGTGCTCAGTCAGGATTCCTGTCGATGGACATCAACGCGCACGGCAGTCCGAACGGTAAGCCTGCTGCGTTCTACACCGAACTGAGTAACGGAGCGTTGAACAATTATCGTTATGCCGGACGGGAAAACCGCGACACGATTTATTTCCGTGGCATGTATCTGCGGCTTGTCAGGGCGATTGATTTCCTCACGGCTCAGCCGGAATGGGATGGTAAAACGGTCGTTGTTGTCGGTCACAGCCAGGGAGGCGGTCAGTCGCTGGTGGCTGGTGGGATCGACGATCGAGTGACGTTTATCGCTCCGGGCGTGCCGGCGATTTGTGACCATTCCGGTGCGGCAGTCGGACGAGTCAATGGCTGGCCGAAGCTGGTCCCCAACGGTGCCGATGGAAAACCCGATCCCGTGATTCAGAAAGCTGCCCGCTATGTGGACGCCGTGAACTTCGCGACACGTTGCAAGGCCGACGCCATCATGAGTGTCGGTTTCATCGACTCTGTGTGTCCTCCGTCGAGCTGCTATGCCGCTTACAACGCTCTGCGAGGCAGCAAGAGCGTCATCAACGAACCGCTGATGGGGCACGCCGCGCCGAAACATATTCAGGATGCTTTCTGGGCTCGAATCCTGGAGCACGCCAAACGGGCGAAATGAGGTTCAATACGCAGGTCGTTCAATGGTTAAGTTGGGATAGAACCGTGAAGAAAGGGCAGGAAATGCCGAACTGTTTTCATAAGACGCTGCTGGCAGCCGTTGCCGTCCTGTTGAGTACCGTGTCTCAGGCTGCTGCCGACGAGCAGCCACTTCGACTCACGCTGCCGTCCGAGGTGTACGCGGTGGTCGGCGTCGAGATGAACGTCTACTTCGATAACGTTGTGCTGACGGAAACGCCGGAGGCTTTTCGATTTGAAGTCCAGTGTGACGTCGGTCAGGTAGAGGCACGTCGATGGAAGTTCACACCAACGGTCAACGATATCGGTAGCCATTCGCTGCTGGTTTCCGTGACCGATTCGGGTGGGAAAGATCGGGGTGGAAAGACAACTCGCTTGATTGTGGTTCCTGCCGATGCCGGTGCTGATCGAGAAGTGAAGCTGTTGATTGTTGGCGACAGCCTGACTCATGCGACTGCTTATCCGAATGAGATCGCACGACTGCTGTCTCGTGATGGAAATCCGAAATGGAAGATGCTGGGGACTCATCGACCATCGAGCGCCGCCGATGGCGTTGCTCACGAAGGTTACGGCGGCTGGACGTGGCAGCGTTTTGTGACGCATTACGAGCCCAACCCGGACGGAACCTATCGCAAGCGAAGCAGCCCGTTTGTGTTCCTCGGCAAGGAAGGTAAGCCGGAGCTGAATGTCGCTCGATATTTCGATGAGAACTTTAACGGCGAGCGTCCCGACGTCGTGTTTTTTCTGCTCGGCATCAACGATTGTTTCGGAGCAAACCCGGATGATCCGATGGCGATTGATGAGAGGATCGATTTGATGCTCAAACCGGCGGGAATTCTTCTGGAAGAGTTCCACAATGCCGCTCCCGACGCTGACCTGGCCATTTGTGTGACGACACCGCCGAACGCTCGCGAGTCCGGGTTTGAAGCCAACTACAAAGGTCGCTATCACCGTTGGGGCTGGAAGCGGATCCAGGATCGTCTCGTGGAGCGGTTGCTGGCGAAGTACGAAACCAAGACAACCAGCCCGGACGATCAACCGGGGCAGGGGCAAAAACACGGACACCTCTTTGTTGTTCCGACGCAGTTGAACATCGATCCTGTCGACGGGTACCCGGAGAACAACGGCGTGCATCCAAACGGCTTTGGTTACCAGCAGATCGGGGCCAGCATTTATTCATGGTTGAAATGGCGGCTGAAGTGAACGCGCCACGTGAATCGTTTCGGCGTTCGCTCTTTCAGACACGATGACGAGAACATCCAAAGGGGCAAGACATGCAGCTTGATCGTCGAACTTTTCTGGCGGGTGCGTCCGCAACGCTCGCGTCTGCTGGTCTTTCGGTATCTGCCGAAAAGTCGCCAACCAGTGGCGACACGCTGACTGTGGCGGCGATTGGTCATACCGGGCGAGGAAACTTCGGGCACGGGCTCGACACGGTCTGGTTGCACATTCCTGAGACGAAGATCGTCGCGGCGGCTGATCCCGACGAGCGAGGACTGGCTGCCGAATTGAAGAAGCTGAATATCGAGCGAGGGTTCTCTGACTACCGAAAGATGCTGACCGAAGTGCGACCGGATATTGTCGCCGTGTGCCCGCGTTATGCTGACGAGCATCGAGACATGGTCGTCGCCTGTGCCAAAGCGGGCGTCAAAGGCGTTTACATCGAGAAGCCATTCTGCAGGACTCCAGCGGAAGCTGATGAGATCAAGGCGGCTTGCGACCAGCACAACATGAAGCTCGCGGTGGCGCATCGCAACCGGTACCACCCGACGTTGCAAGTGATTGATCGAGAAATTGCTGGTGGCAGAATTGGTCGACTGCTGGAGATTCGAGGACGAGGAAAAGGCGACCGACGCGGCGGCGCGGAAGATCTCTGGGTGCTCGGGACACACGTCCTGAATCTGATGACGTATTTTGGCGGCGTTCCAACGAGTTGTTCAGCGGTCATGCTGCAGGACGGCAGGCGGATCAACCGGCACGATGTCAAAGACGGCGCCGAAGGTCTGGGACCAATGGGCGGCAATGAAGTCCACGCCAGGTACGAGTTTTCGCGGAGTGTTGTCGGTTACTTTGACTCCATCGCCAATGACGGTACGAAGTCTGCCGGTTTCGGGCTGCAGTTGGTCGGCAGCGAGGGCATCATTGCTTTGCAGTGCGACAAACATCCGCTGGCCTGGTTGTGTCCTGGAAACCCGTTTGAACCCACAAAGGAGCCGCGACCATGGATTCCGATTTCAACAGCCGGTGTCGGTCAACCGGAACCTCGCGAAGACTTGTCCGAGCTGGTCAGTCATCACGGTGCGCCGGCTCGCGATCTGATTCAGTCAATCCGTGAAGATCGTCAACCAGTCTGCAACGTCTCGGAAGGGGCACTGACTGTCGAAATGGTCTGCGCTGTGTTTGAGTCACACCGTGTCGGAAGTCAGGCAGTTGAGTTTCCGCTGAAGGAGCGTGAGAACTCGCTGACAAATCTGTAACCTGCGAACATCGTGATCATCGGCCCTGTGAAACATTCCTCACCGCAATGAGAACATCCATGAAAACTCACCTGCTGACTCGTGTCCTGACCGTTCTTCTCTTCGCGCCGATCGTTGCGACGGCTGCGGAGCCATTGAAACTGGCCAGCGTGTTTTCCGACAACGCCGTGCTGCAACGTGGTCAGTCGGTTCCTGTCTGGGGTAAGGCGGAGCCGGGACAGACGGTGGTCGTGAGTTTTGCAGATCAGGAAAAAACAACGAAGGCCGACAAAGAGGGGCGATGGATCGCTCGACTGGGCGCTCTGACGGCATCGGCAACGGGGCAGACGTTGACGGCGAAAGTTGATGGAAGCAGCGAATCCGTCGCCATTCAGAACGTGCTGGTCGGCGAAGTCTGGGTCTGCAGTGGCCAGTCGAACATGGCTTTCGGGCTCGCCGGATCCGTTAACGGCAAGGCGGCGATCGAAGCAGCTGGTGATGATCAGTTGAGACTGTTCGCCGCGCGGGCTCAGGCTACCGACGAGCCACAGGAAAGCATCGGCGGAAGCTGGGCGGTTGATTCGCCGCAGTCAGCGGGCGGCTTCACAGCCGTTGGGTATTACTTCGGCAAGGCTCTGAGGAAGAAGCTTGGCGTTCCCGTTGGCCTGATCAGGTCTGCGGTAGGCGGAACGGTTGCGGAAGCATGGACCGCTCGCGAAGAACTGGAGAAGAATCCGACGCTGAAGCCTCTGCTGGATCAGCAACTGCAACGAATTGGTGACTATCCGAAGGTGCTTGCTGCTTACGAAGCGAATGAAGCAAATTTATTGGAGCGATACGAAGCCGCTGCCAGAAAAGCCAAAGCCGATAGAACTCGACCACCGCGGAAACCTCAGGCTCCTGGCCATCCCTCAACGAATGTGAATCGTCCGACCGGTCTTTACAACGGATCGATCGCTCCCTTGCAGCCTTACGCCATTCAGGGAGCGATCTGGTATCAGGGTGAGTCGAATTCCAGCCGCGGCGAGCAATATCGAACGCTGTTTCCGGCGATGATTTCCAGTTGGCGGCGAGCGTGGGGGCAGGGCGACTTTCCGTTCCTCTTCGTGCAGATTACGCCGCACCAGGGAATGTCACCGGAAGTGCGAGAGGCTCAGCGAATCACCACGGAAACAACTCAGAACACGGCGATGGCGGTGACCGTGGACATCGGGCATCCGACGGACATCCACCCGAAACAGAAGCAGCCGATTGGCGAGCGACTGGCTTTGGGCGCTCGGGCACTCGCCTATGACGAGGACATCGAGTTTTCCGGGCCGACGTACGATTCGATGAGTATCGACGGAAACAAAGTGACACTTCACTTCAAACACCTGGGCGGCGGGCTGGTTGCGAAAGGTGGCGAGTTGAAAGGCTTCGTCGTTTACTCGAAGGACAAGGAAGCCGCCGCGACCGCAAAGATCGACGGTGACACGATCGTGGTGTCGAGTGATGAGATTACAGAACCCGTCGGCGTTCGATACGGCTGGGCGAACGTGCCCGACGTGAACCTTTACAACAAGGCTGGTTTGCCAGCGTCACCCTTCAAAACCGACGGCGCGTATGAACCAGAGCCAGGATTTGAATCTTTGCTGACCGGCAACGACGTCACAGGCTGGCATTACAAGGATGGTCCGGCGTTCGACGGAATGAAAAGTTCGAGCGACGGTCGTTACACCGGTCGCGATGGAAAAATCGTCGTGAATCCAGGTAAGGGCCTGGCTCAGTTGTGGACGACTCGCGAATTCGCGACGGACTTTCACTTGAAGCTGGAATTCCGCGCGGGAGTGAATGCCGACAGCGGAATCTTCCTCCGCGCACCGCAGTTGCAGTGTCGCGATTACTACGTGGCCGGCCCGTACAACGAACTCAAAAACTATCGACCTCAGGACTGGAATTTGATTGAGGTGATCGTCAAAGGCGACGTCGCCACTTGTACCTGCAACGGCGAGCCGCTCGACTTCCCGAAACCTCTGCCCGCCACCGGCCCCATCGGTCTGGAAGCCGACCGAGGCCAGATGGAATACCGCCGCATCCGCATCCGCGAGCTGAAGTAAGCAGCCTCTGATTCGCCACCGCGAAAAGTAAAACCGCGGTGGCGAGTCTGGATAATCATCTTCCCGCCGGCCAACGGTGCGGCACGCAGACCACCGAATCTGACGTCGTGCGATTTTCGGAGAAACTCGCCTACGTTTGCTGATTTCGCGGAGCCGTTACAATCCTGAATGCGGGTAGTTTCTGGCTCGAACGCAAGCAGCGTCGGGTGGAGCAGGGGTGAAGAAAGGCGAGAGGGTTTGACGTTTTGCGACCTGAGCAGGAGTGTGAGCTTGGGGTAAGGAGTTTCAGAGATGTCTGCGTGGCCATGCTGTTCGTTGGCGCGTCCACGGCTGCGATGTCAGCCGAGACACCGGTCAACTTTAATCGAGATATCAGGCCGCTGCTGGCGTAGAACTGTTTTGCCTTTCACGGGCCGGATGACGAAACTCGTGAAGCGGAATTGCGATTGGATACGGTTGCTGGCGCGACGATGGAGTTCGGAGGGCATCGTACATTGATTCCGGGACAGCCAGGTGAGAGTGAGCTGGTTTCACGAATTGAGAGCGATGATCCGGATTCCGTCATGCCGTCACGGGACAGCGGGGGCAAATTGTCGGACGCAGAGAGAAAACTGCTCTGACGCTGGATTCTGAACGGGGAGAGTACAGCGTTCACTGGTCGCTCACGCGGCCTGAAAAAGCCGAGCTTCCGGCAGTCAGTCAGAAAGACTGGTCGAAGTACGCGATTGACCACTTTGTCCTTGCACGGATGGAAGCCGAAGGATTGACGCTGGGGGGCTCGGCCATTTGTGGTTGGGTGCCGAAGAGACAGGATGTCGCGCCATCAGCTTTCGACGAGACAGGACGCCGTGATCTTGATCGTACACGAACGATGAGGCATTCTGTCGCTACGCGACCCAGCTATTCTGGCCGCGCTACGCGGGAGGCCGGATACACGGCAGACTGAATCGAGTCTTGTCTGAGTAGCTGGATGTCAAAATCATGGACAAGCTGCCGTATCGCACTCACGCAACATGGCTCGACGATATCGATCTGATTTTATTGGACGCGATGTTTGATCGAGGGGCATCATTCCGATTGCTTCGCAGTGTCGCCTTTCGGTCGCAATGGAATCTGGGCTACTCACATGATCTCACCGATGACCAGCTTCGTATCCGTCTGCAGAAGCTGGTGGATGGTGGAGTGCTGATGGTTGAGCATGTGTCGACAGAGGCAATATTTCGCATGGCGTCAGCGGGTGGAGAGTTGTGGTCACGTGAACGTTGTCCAGTCTGGGAACGGTTTTGCTTCGAGAGGTATATCCAGACACTGGACGGTCGAGAATTGATGTCAGTGGTAGCCGTTTCTTCGCAAATCCGAGACGACTTTCTGAGGATCTGGCCCGTTTATGCTGCTCGGCGAACGATTAGACGGCGGGTCACGGCGATCCGCAATATTGAGAATTGCAGATTGCTGAACTGGAAGTCGTTTGAATGCTACCACGTTGGTCTCGCAACCTATCGTGTCCAACGCAAATGGGGACTTGACGAATTTGACGCTCACTGCACGCTGTATCGTGAGCACATTCAGCAATTGGAGAAAGAGCGGAGCTGGTGGCGGACTGTGCCAGAACTTCAAAGGTTCGTCCCGAATTGTGACTGAATAGTCTCAACTCGGAATTGAGCATCTCAAACCAGCGTGTACCCGCCGTCGATGACCATCGTGGCACCGGTGACGTAGCGGGCGGCGTCGCTGGCGAGGTACACGGCTAACGGGCCGAGGTCTTCGGGTTGGCCGTGGTCGCCCATTGGGATTTGCGAGCGGAAGCGTTTGATGAGTTCCGGGTTTTCTTTGGACCAGCGGATGTTCGGTTCGGTCATAAAGCCGCCGGGACAGATGGCGTTGACCGTGATTCCGTGCTCGGCCCAGTCGACGGCGCAGGCTTTCGTGAACTGATTGATCGCTGCCTTGGATGTTTCGTAGCTGCGGCCTCCGATGCCTTTCGTGGCGACCATGCTGTTGATTGATGAAATGTTGATGATCCGTCCGCCCTGTCCGCGATCGAGCATCGATTTGCCGATCAGTTTCGTGCAGATAAACACGCTGGTCAGGTTGAGGTCCAGCAGTTCCTGCCAGGTTTCCAGCGGCATGTCGACGGTGGCGATGTCTTTGCGACGACCGCCGACGTTGTTGATGAGAATGTCGATCGGTCCGTGGTTGGCGATGGCTTCGTTGCAGACTCGTTCGCAGTCAGCAGGGGTTCCCATGTCACCAATCATGGTGACGGCTTCGCGACCCAATGCCCGAATGTCGTCGGCGGTGCGGTTGAGGCTTTCTTCGTCACGACCGACCAGAATGCAGTCGGCTCCCACGTCGGCGATCGCGAGTGCCATTTCACGACCCAGACCTCGGCTGCCGCCGGTAATAAACAGTCGCTTGCCGTCGAGTCGAAATCGATCCAGAACGCTCATGAGGATGCTCCGTGAAGAAAGTGATTAGATTAAAGGAAAATCGCAGACGACGCCGAGTTCTCGCAGAGAGCAGATGGAGAGAGGGCGAACATCGAATGCTCAACATCGTGCATCGAACATGCAACGCTCAACATCGAACATGGAAGTGCATTCTTTCGAAGTTCATTGCTGGATGTTGAGCGTTAAATGTTCGCTCCCTTCCGGCACCGCCGTCGCACCGTACATGTTGGGAACCGGCGGTTCAAACAGGCCGACGTGGTTGAAGGGGGCGAGCGTTTCTGTACAGAGTATTTCGAAAGACTCGTCGGTTTCGTGAGGTAATCGGCCTCGAAGGTTGAACACGACCGCGCGAAACTCGGGGATGTCTGCGCAGAGCAGGGCAGGGCGGAACGATTCCCCAGATCGTGCTCTGCGTTGTTGGGCCGGGGAAGTGTGATGCAGGCAGCGGCGTTCCCATGTCGTGGCGGCGGCGAAGTAGCACATTGTGAACGCTGTGAACTTTCTGAAACTGCGTTCCGCGATGGCGTCGTAGCAGCCAGCGACGATCTGATCGATCAGCGTAAGCTCCTCGCGAATCGTCGAGCCGTAACGTCTGAGTGTCGATGCCAGCAATTGATTGTCAGCGGAAGCCGTTGTGGTAAGTAGAATCGAAGCCAGCTGTTCAACTCCGGCCAGCGAGTGTGCAATGCCCGTGCTGTGCAGCGGGTCGATGAAGCCGGCAGTGTGGGGAAGCATCGCCCAGTTGTCGCCCGTGATATGGCCAGCAAGTCGTTGCAGCCGCTGCGTCTGAACGGGTTGATCCAATGGAGCCACTACCGTTGCTGATAAAAAGGCGTCGGAGAGACTCGGGTAACGATTGATGATTCGAAAGAACTCGGTGTCGCTGTGCGAGCTGTTTGCTGGCGAGTTGGGGGAAGTGACTGTGGAAGAACCACTCTCTCTGTTATCGAGAACCAGGCCGACGCTGGTAACGTCCGAATCGAAACGCAGCCACCACATCCAGCCTTCTTCGAGAACGTGATGCTGCGCAGCGTGGTCGCAATGGAACGGGTGATCGGCTGCTGAACCTGGCGTTGCCTGCTCAAGAATTGCATGCCATTCGGGCAGGCCGGTGACGTGCGCGAAGATCGCGCGCGAACTGGTCGCCAGTTGATCGGATTGGTCTTTGATGTTGAGATGTTTCGCCAGGACCTGGCCGGCTCCGCTGGCGTCGATCAGGAAACTTGCGGATAACATTCGAGAGCCAGC
Source organism: Rhodopirellula sp. (assembly GCA_013203845.1). Lineage (GTDB taxonomy): Bacteria > Planctomycetota > Planctomycetia > Planctomycetales > Planctomycetaceae > JABMPE01. The sequence continues at coordinate 13,390 of JABMPE010000450.1, forward strand.
GATCTGCTGTCCCGCTGATTCGTTGATCTCGACGATCCAGCCGGTCTGGCTTTGGTGCAGATCGCTGATTTGTGAGTTCTGAAACGACGCGACGCCGGATTCGCACGCTTTTCTAAAGAAGAATGCGTCGACGTCCGAACGCAGCCACTGAGTGTCGGAGACTGCGTCACTGGAACTGGCCGCGGCAAGCAACTCATTCGAGTGGTCGCCGCGCGGCTGAAACGGTTGACCGGGTTCGTGCTGAAAGTAGCTGAAGCCTCGTTTGCGGCCAGTTGTGATGTTCGGGTAACTCTTTTTCCAGGTGCCATACTTTGCGAACGGCCTCAGCCAGGGAAGGTCGTACTGGTCAGCGAGGCCCGACAGGATCAGACTGGCAGCGGGAGTCGACGATTCTCCGATGGCGAATCGTGGATGGCCGGAACGGTCGATGATGGCGACCCGTCGACCTCGACTCTGCAGAATGCAGGCAAGCAGGCTGCCGGCGAATCCGCTTCCGATCACAACGAAGTCGAAGCTCGACTCTGCCGACGCCGTTAATGTTGCGTGTTGCCGAATGTTTGATGGTCGGGAGTTTGTCATTATCGACCCACGGGATAGCAGTCGGAATGTCGCTCGGTATGATGCCTGCCTGCGGGAACGTCAGCCAGCGAGGTTGGCGATTTTCCGTCCGGTTGGCCATCTTTGCGAATTGATCAATGTCAGAAACGTCGCCATCAACACCTGTGCAAATCCGTCCCGTGACGCGCGAAGACCTCGCCAGTCTTGCGGATTTTATTCAACCCTTTGTCGCAGAAGGCCGTCTACTGCCTCGCACCACTGAGGAACTCGAAGAACTCGTTTACAACGGGTTCGTCGCCGAGGTCGATGGGACGCTCGTTGGATTTGCGGCTCTCGAGATCTACTCGCGGAAGCTGGCGGAAGTTCGCAGTCTGGCGGTCGCTCCGGAGTTTCAGGGGAAGGGAGTGGGACGCTCACTCGTTGAACAGTGCGTCGAACGTGCCAGAAAACGTGACATCCTGGAAGTGATGGCAATCACCTCGTCAGAGATGTTCTTTCGCAGCTGCGGCTTTGACTTCACGCTGCCCGGTGAGAAGAAGGCACTGTTTATCACCACCAGCGAATAATAAAAGTTCAGTAGTAAAAGCAGTAAAAACAGTCAAATTGGCTCGCCCGATTAGCGATACTGCGGCCATGAGATCCAACAATTTCAAATCAACATTGATTGCAGTTGGCGTTTGGCAAGCGGCATGCCTGGCGATGATGTTCGTGTACCAGGAGTTGATCGGTCACGTCGTCGTTGCGGCATACACTTGGTGTTACGGAGATATTCAGGCCAGCTACGGAACGTTCGACCGGTTGGCGACTTACCTTGAATTTCTCGTCGTCACTCTGCCTGCAAGCGTGCTGGTGATTTCGATTGTTGACAAACGATCTGTTGGCAAGACGACGCTTCGACGAAAAATGCTGACACTTGGCTGTTGGCAGTTGATCACGATGCTCGTGCTGGTAACGTCCTTTGAATTCGGCTTTTCTTACATGATCCACCAACTTGATTGGTGGGTGTTTGGTCCGCAAATCGAACTTTACAGCTTTCGGAATCTAGAACTCCATCGGATCGTGGCATGGCTGATATGCACCGTACCGATTACTTGGGTTGCCGTCCGGACCTCATTGCGGGCATGTGAGTTGCAATCGGCCAGCCGGCCAGCTGGCGATTGATTGTCTCTTTTATGGGCTTCGTGGGCCGTGGTTAGGAAAGACGATTAGATTATTCCGTCTGGGCTAATTGGCTGTAATCTGGTCTGGTCAAAGATCCGGACGGTGCATTTCTCACAATTTAATCAGTTTTGGTTGTGAATAATGCCGACGGCTTCTAACATCTCCCTCAGTTGAGATGTTTCCTGATTCCCAGTTCCAGTTCCGTTTCCGGAAATGTTCGCATGCGAGTCGCCATCGACCCAAATGATCAGAACTTCCTTGAACAACTTCACCGTATGTGTGGAGGGACGATTCAGGAGATCTGTGATGCTG
>JABMPE010000451.1 GCA_013203845.1 Rhodopirellula sp.
GAGGTGGTGATGGCGACGACAGCCTCGTTGGTGAAATCGGAGCCGACACAATTTTCGGCGAGAACGGCGATGACTCGCTGGATGGTGGCGTGGGAATCGACTCGTTAGTCGGCGGCGAAGGACAGGACACGATTTACGCGATCGTTTCTGGTCCACAACCGGACAGTCTGGATGACGACCTTAATGACGTTGTCTTTGCGGTTGGGTTTCCCGAATTCAGCGCCCTGGGAGATGCCGATTATGTCTTTGATCCGGAAACACAGCAAAATCTTCGTCTGCTGACGGGCGAGTATCAGGATCCGCTTCCGGACGGAATTACCGTTTACGGTTATGACAGCAAATTTACCTGGGGACTTTCCAACTATAATGGCTCGTGGTCGACTCCTGTTTTTAATATCACCGGAGATTACGCGATCATTGATGCGAGGTCTCCAGACTACACCCTGCTGGATTCTCAAAGTTACAGTTTGATTCTGAACGTCAATACTGGTGCTCCTGAGTATCTTTTTACGCCGGCACTGGCCAACTTTCGTTGGAGCCTGAATCCGGAGACACCGACCCGTTTCTACGATGTCACTGGTGACAATGTCGCATTTCTGAAGATTGGCGATATTACAACCGGGATCACGAAAAAGGTGAGACTGCAGAGCCCGGATGAAGAATCGTTTGGCATCGTCCAATCCAAGGCCGGAGTGATGATGGGCAGTCTTGGAGACCGCAGCGGAGAGTTCCTCGCCGTGCTTGAATCAAGTCGCCAGTCACCAACAGAAAGAACCATTGAGGCGGCACTTGTTCTGGACCTCGCCGCTGCTGAGGCCGAAGACTGGGACAGGCTAATTGTGGCCCGATACAACCTGACCGGAATGGTCGACGCCAGTGATGATCTTTATAGCGCGCCGGATGCGTCGTTCCTGGCCCTGGGAGACGATCGAAATGCCGATCCAGGTACGCTGAAAGATCGGTTCATGATGATCAAACTGGGTGACATGCCGGATATTCCAGGCACTCAGCGTCTTGATGAACCAAACGGAACACAGGGAATCATGTGGAGCTGGCCGGTCCTGAATGTCCCGTCCGCACTTTACGAAACGCCCGTCGAAGAACCTGGCGCCGGATTGCTGCCGTTCAAACTCGCGCATCCAACATTTGCGTACGGTGCGGATCAGCAGGTTTACTTTGTCGGTGGTATTTCTTTGTCGATGGTCGGACAGCCTGTTGATGAGTCGGGTGGAAATATTGTCAATTACAACCCGAATGGCTCGGCAACGATCGGCAGCCTGCTGGCAATAAATACGCAGACCGGTGATTTTCATCTACTCACGCCAGGGGTGGATTCAAACGGGCAATACGAATCGCTGGTGGATCACGTGTCCGGGACGAACCAGGTCAGAGCGACCGGCGGGTACGTGTTTGCATCGTACAATACGCTGGCGCATCGAACGTATTCGGGCGACTACATCAAAGTCACTCTGGGGGTTCCTTCTCCAGAAGAACACGAAATTACTGTGGTGACCATGCATCGGTCGGGGGCTCACAACAACACGACCGGAGAGAGTTTTCCCGAGGGCCAGTTCTTTCCGAATTCTTCCGCGGATGGTTCCCGGCTGCTAATGACCAGTACGTTTGGTATTGATGTATCGACTGTTGACCTGCAGGCGAGCAACGCGCCATCGGCGACCAGAACGTTTCTGGTCGATTTTGCACTGCAGGGCTCACCGTTAACGAATCGCGTCCCCACAATCGACAGCGGCAATGCCTACGAAATCGTTGAGGGAGAAACTCGTATTGCGACGGTCAACGGTGTTGATGACGACATTCATGATTTCAGGTCGCTCGCCTATTCGTTGAGCGGTGATGACGTCGCGTACTTGTCGGTCGGTCATGCAACAGGGGTGCTACAGTTTAGAAGTCGTCCCGAATTCAGTGTTCCGCAGGACGTTGATCAGAACAACGTGTATGAAGTCGACGTCACAGTAACGGATAGAGTCGGAGAAACTTTCACCCAACACGTCAGTGTGCTGGTTAAGGATGCCGAAGCTCGTTATGCCGCGACTCAGGTGGAAACGACGCTGAATATCAAAGCCATTCGTGATACGAATGATATTGCAACGCTTGAGTTTCAGAACGGTGGCAGCACCGACCGTTTACTTTTTTCCGTCCGATACGATCAGGTCTACAGCTACGAACTGGATTCGGTTAATTCCGTGTCACTTGATCTGGGCAGCGGTGACGATTCCTTCGTACTGCTTTCGTTCATTCCCGCAGGTTTGACGTTGAACATTGCTGGTGGCAGTGGCAACGATCTGATTGATACGGCTGCGGAAGTGGCGCAGGCTGTCGTTCTGCTGGGTGAAAGTGGCGCTGACACGCTGATTGGCGGAGCAGGTCCCGACACGCTGATTGGCGGAGCAGGTGAGGACGTTGTTGATGGTCGGGCGGGGCAGGATTATCTCATCGGCTCGGCTGGCGATGATACACTGCTCGGTGGCGACGGGAATGACACGCTACTGGGCTACAGTGGTGATGATCATCTTTTCGGAGAAGAGGGTGACGATTTTGTTGCCGGCAATCTCGGCAATGATTCATTGGTCGGCGGAAATGGAAATGACACTCTTTTAGGTCAGGGAGGCGATGACACCATCGAAGGTTCTGCCGGGGCAGATCTGATCGCAGGACTTGGCGGCGATGATACGCTGAACGGTAACGCAGATGATGACACGCTGATTGGCGGCAGCGGAAACGACCATCTGACCGGTGGCGGTGGCGAAGATTTCCTCGATGGCCAGAGCGGGAGTGATACGATCGTTGGAAACTCGGGGAACGACATCCTGTTTGGTGGTTCCGGAAATGACTTTCTATTCGGCGATACCGGATCTGACACTCTCGATGCTGGCGACGGTAATAATCAGCTGTTTGGGGGCATGGACAGCGACCTGCTCGTTGGTGGTTCCGACGACGATACACTGGACGGTGGTTCCGAACAGGACACGCTGGCGACCGGCGGCGGCACAGACACGATTGTTGACACTGTGGGTGACATCATCGACGAGGCATTCGTCAACTGGTTTGCCGCGGGCTTTGTCGCTCCGTAGGGCTCTCGCCGTTACGATGAGCCACCGCTGGCATCGCTGAAACGTTTCGGTGGGCCGTTTGTTTGGCCGAATTAATTGTGCGCCAGAAGTCCATCGTTCTCTCCCGGAAGCCAACGTTCGTGATATTCGCCGACAACCCGCTGCAGCCGTACGAATTGTGGATGCGTCGCTCATTGGATGAAGCGGCGACGGCTTTTGAACTGGGTGAAGTTCCCGTCGGGGCCGTGATCGTTCACGGCGATTCGATTGTCGGCACCGGTTACAATCAGCGGGAGACTCTGCAGGATCCCACAGCGCACGCAGAGATCATTGCGATCACGCAGGCGGCTCAGTCGCTGGGGTCATGGCGACTGACTGACTGCACGCTGATCGTCACGCTGGAGCCGTGTCCGATGTGTGCTGGTGCGATCGTGCAGGCTCGGATTCCGACCGTCATCTACGGAACTCCCGATCCGAAAGGCGGCGCGTGCCACACGCTTTACAACATTACGGATGACGAACGTCTCAACCATCGCTGCACGGTTCTCGGGGGCGTGATGGAGCCGGATTGCCGTGCGATTCTGCAGGAATTCTTTCGGGCTCGCAGAGCCGAAGGCAAGAAGTGAATCCCAGTTCGTCATGGTGTAACCTCTTCGCGTTATCGTTTCTGCAGTTACAACATGGCGATTGACTCCTGACGGCGACGAAGTCTCCCCTCAAACGATCACCGCTCCTCTTGCGAAAGGCGACTCACCATGAAGAAGCAACTTTGGATAGCGGGCTTTTTGTTGCTGGGGTTTGCAGTTTCTGGTCAATGGTCGGTTGCTGAAGATGTCAACGCGTTGACTGAAGCAGAGTCCTCAGCAGGCTTCGAAGCCCTCCTCGACGGCAAAGATCTGGACGGCTGGAAGCACGGCGGTAACTGGCAAGTCGAAGACGGAGTCATCACGCGTGAAGGTCGCGGCGGCAGTCTGGTCTACACGGCGAAGAAGATTCCCGACGATTTCGAATTGCGCTTTCAGTGGAAGGTCGCCAACGGCAGCAACAGTGGCGTCTACTATCGACCGGGCCAGTACGAGTATCAGATTCTCGACAACAGCGTTCACGCGGACGGGAAGAATCCTCGGACGAGTGCCGCTTTGCTCTATTTCTGCATGGCTCCCTCGCACGATGCCACAAAACCGGTGGGCGAGTGGAACGCCGGGCGAATCGTCTGTAAAGGCACGATTATCCAGCACTGGCTGAACGGTAAGAAAGTTATTCACTTTGACTACTCGGATCCCAGGTGGGCGTTCAACGTCGACATGCTGAAAAAACGCGGAGCCAGACTGTCGGCACGTGGAGCCAATCTTTCGCTGCAGGATCACGGTGATGCGGTCTGGTATCGAGCGATCAAACTTCGCACGCTGCCCGCTGACGAAGAGCTGAACAGGGACGAAGTCGTTCCCGCAAAAATTTCCGATGAAGTTCTCGAAGCGGAACGGAAGAAACTCGACGGCATCGTCAATCGCCAGAAGAAATAGTTTGACGGTCTTGCAGAGTTTGCTTGAACGTGCTGTTGGCCGTGTGACACTGAACGACGAAACCAGTCATTGCAGAAAGAGACGAACGATGCTGATGAACCGCCGTGTCTGGAATTTCGTGGCTGTTGCCCTGGCAGCCTTGCTGTTGTTCGAAGGTGAGTCTGCTCGATCGGTTGATGCTGCCGACAAGCGACCGAACATCCTGTTCATCATCGTCGACGATCAGTCGCCGTTTGATCTGAAGGTTTACAATCCTGACTCGGCTTTGGAGACGCCGAACATCGATAGGCTGGCTGCCGAGGGCATGGTTTTGGATGGGGCCTACCACATGGGCTCGTTCAGTGGAGCGGTCTGCACGCCATCGCGTCACATGGTGATGTGCGGTCGGACGGTGTGGCATCTTCCCAACGCGGCGGGAGCGATTGCTGCTGGCTTGTGTCCGCCAAACCTTGAAGAGTCAACAATGGCGGCTGTCTTTAACAAGGCCGGTTACGCCACGATGCGTACCTGTAAAAAAGGGAACAGCTACGAGGGAGCCAACAGGCAGTTCACCATTCGGCACGACGCCACCAAACGAGGCGGAACCGACGAAACCGGAAGTGTCTGGCACGGCGATCAGGTCATGAATTATTTGAGCGATCGGCAAACAGAGAAGACCAGCAAACCGTTTCTGATCTACTTTGGGTTCTCGCATCCGCACGACACGCGAGATGGCACTCCGGAACTGCTGGCGAAGTACGGCGCGGTCAACCACACAGACAGAAACTCACTGCCGCCCGCGAATCCGAAGCAGCCGGCTCTGCCGGTTAACTACCTGCCGGCTCACCCGTTTCATCACGGGCATCCTGGACTGCGAGACGAAGTTTCTGTCAGTGGCGTGTGGGAAAAACGGGACGAGCGCACCATCCGCAACGAACTCGGTCGCGAGTTTGCGTGCGACGAGAATATCGACATCCAGATTGGTCGCGTTCTGAAACAGCTCGAAGCGATGGGCGAGCTCGACAACACCTACATCGTCTACACGGCGGACCACGGCATAGCGATCGGTCGTCACGGTCTGCAGGGCAAGCAGAACCTGTATCAGCATACCTGGCGAGTGCCATACATCGTGAAGGGGCCTGGCATCAAAGCCGGCACGCGAGCTACCGGCAACGTGTACCTGCTCGACTCACTGCCGACAATGTGCGACCTCGCTGGCGTCGACGCTCCGAAATCCAGCGAAGGAACGAGCTTCAAACCTGTCCTGAAAGGCCAGCAGGAAACCGTCCGAGACACGCTTTACGGAGCCTACTGCGGCGGGACAAAACCAGGCATGCGC
>JABMPE010000452.1 GCA_013203845.1 Rhodopirellula sp.
AATCCGGATCTGGTGGCTTTGTTCGCGACTGACCGCGTTGCCGAACCAGCAGCCATTGTCGATGCATGGCTCGGTGAAGCCGTCGCCATCAAGCCGCACACGGCCATCGGCTTTCGACGGCTGGCTGGATCGAATCTGATCGTCGTTGGTCAAAGTCCAATTGGTGCCCGCGGAATCCTGTCATCAGTTCTGCTGGCCGCAATTGGTCAGGTGCCACCTGCGATCCCGGACGATGCCGCCGTTCTGGTAGACGATGTGCAGGAGGATGCGGAAGGCTCCCCGAACTCATCAGGTGTTGAGTCATCTGAAGTGGAGGCAACGTCTGAAGCGTCAACCATGGAAACCCTGGAGGCGATGAAGTCGTTTTCGTTTGCCAGCATGAAAATTCCGAATCCTGCAGCGAACTCGCCAGAGCCAGTAGCCGACGAAGACTCCGTCAGCCGGTCGACAGCTCAGTTCTACGTTCTGGACGGAGAGCTGGCTGACGCCCCCGCCGTTGAGTTCTGGAGCAATCTCACTGACGGATTGCCACATGACATCCGTGTGGGTGGCCCCGACGATGCGGCTGACTTTGTTGGAGAACTGGCCGCCGCAGTCGAATCCCGTGGTAAGTCAACGAGCTCTCCTCCGATTTTTCTGATCGTTGATAATATCGGTCGGTTCCGCGACCTCAGAAAAGCAGACGACGAATACAACTTCTCCGCGGATCGCAGCAAAGTCGCCCGCCCGGCCAGGCAGTTCGTTCAGATCTTGAAGGAAGGACCGAGTGTCGGTGTCCACGTCGTGGTTTGGGCGGACACCTACAACAACGCCAGTCGCTGGATGACGAACCAGACGATGCGTGAACTTGAGATGCGTGTTGCCTTCCAGATGAGCGCGACGGATTCGAGCAATTTTATCGATTCGCCTGCTGCCGGGCGGTTGGGCCAGAACCGGGCACTGTTGTACCTTGAGGAAACCGGCACGCTGGAGAAGTTTCGGCCCTACGGGCTGCCATCCGGTGAGTGGCTGGCAACAGTGCGGAAGCGCTTTGAAACGGCATCATCTGCGGCGAACGGCTCCGCTATCGAAGAGGCGACGATCCCTGACGAAGACATCGAAGTTTGCGATGACCTCAGTTCGTGGACGGTGCTTTAAAGTCTCATCAACAACGTGGCATATGTCCGGCTTTCGAATTGCCAGAAAGTAACGGGACGATCCGTCTCGTGCAGATTCAAATGGCGAATTTGTTGGTGTTCGAATTCAAGCAACGAGCGGGCAGGCTATACTCCGCCCGATTGAATCCGATTGTGATTTGCCGGTTGCGACACAACTGGTAGCGACACAGCCGGCACGACTCTGGCTTCTCACGGATGATTGTTCTCCACATGGCTCCTTCTGACCCCTTTCCGTCGACACGGGATTTCTCTCAGCACTTCCGTCCCATCAGAAGTGCTTTGACCTTGCGTTATGAATCATTGCAGAAATCAGGCGCCGTTCACTGGACCGCTCAGTACCGCTTCCTTGAGCGACTTGGAGCGGGTTCACAGAGCGTCGTGATGCTGGCCGACCGGTTGGGGTCGCTCGATGTTTCACTTCGAGTGGCTCTGAAACTCTTTTCGCCGCTGCTCTACCCGGACACGGATACTTATCTGTCCGAGATGGCTCAAACCGCGAATGTGGCGATGAAAATTGCCGAAATCCAGGAAGATCACCTGCTTGATGTTCACAACTTTATCGAGAGCAGCGGCATTCAGATCATGGTGATGGAATGGGTCGACGGCTTCGACCTGAAGTATCTGATGGAGCCCGTTCGGCTGCAGGTCGCAGCGAGTTCGGCTGGCCGCGAACGCTGGGCTAACATCAATGACATCGTTGTGACGGCGGGACCAACACAGTCCAGACTCAAGCCCGGTGTCGCACTGCACGTGCTGCGGGAATCTCTGGCCGGACTGGCCGCACTGCATCGATCACAAATTGTTCATGGAGACATAAAGCCGTCGAACATCATGCTCAAACGCACGGCGAGCACGAAGGTCATCGACTACGGTTCGGCCTTCGTGATCTCTCGACCGCGACTTCAGCCAGCATGGACTCCACGATACGCCGCGCCCGAAGTCATCGAGTCTGGCAGGTTCGAGCTGAACTCAGACCTCGCCAGTCTCGGTTACGTTTTTCTGGAACTGATCTCCGGTCGTTCGCCTTTCGACAACGTGAAGACACGACTTGAATTGCTTGACGTGAAGAACTCGCTGCATGACCGGGTCGAAGATGTGCTGCCACGCGATGTGCGTCGTGATACGGGACTTGTCGAGTTAATCCGAGGGATGATTCACCCGGACTGTTCTGAGCGTTTCTCCAGCCCCGAAGACGCGGATTTATCACCAGACGGTGCGGCAGCGGCTCATAAAAGACTGGTGCTGGGCGATCTCTCCAGCGAATACGAAAACGACATTCGGGACTGGCTGCAGTTTGTCCCGATGCCGGTTTGACTCCGACACCCAGTCCGGATGTCGACGCGTATCAGTAGTTTCTGGAATTCGTTTCTTCCACAATCCTCAACTGTCTGAATCCGAAAATGAAAAAGCCCCGCCGAATGGCGGGGCTTCTGTTGTTCGTTTCAAGTTTACAGCGACTCAGGCAAACTCGGGGCGACGACGGCGAAGCTGGTCTTTAAGGCGAGCCACGATGCTGGAGTGCATCTGACTGACTCGCGATTCTGACAGTCCGAGCGTCGAGCCAATTTCCTTCATCGTCAGTTCCTCGTAGTAGTAGAGGATCATGATGAG
>JABMPE010000453.1 GCA_013203845.1 Rhodopirellula sp.
ACTCGCTGGCGGTCGCCGAGAAAACGATCCGGCTGGATCTCGACATCAGTGAAGAAACAATGGGCTTCATCATGGGCCCGGCGTTTTTCTGGTCGTATGCCCTGTTTCAGATTCCCGGCGGCTGGCTCGGTAAGAGATTTGGCTCCAGAACCTGGCTGCCGATTTTCTCCGCTCTGTCTGCCGGCGCGACGATGCTGTTTGGAATGGCGACAGGTGTTTTCGGTCTTCTATCAGCTCGAATTGGAATCGGCGTCGCTCAAGCTGGCCTCTTTCCGTGTTCAACCATCGCGATCACAAAATGGTTCCCACGCGGTGAGCGCGGCATCACCAGCGGCTTTCTTGGAGCCGCCATGTCCGTTGGCGGGGCGATCGGCGCAGCGTTTACCGGCGAGCTTCTTGAAATCACCAGCTGGCGCTGGACCCTGATTCTGTATTCGGTTCCCGGCCTGTTGTGGGCTGTTGGTTTTCGACGATGGTTTCGTGAAACTCCGGCTGAACATTCCGATGCCAACGAGGCCGAATGCCAGTACATCCGCGACGCAGGCGACACGCCGATGCAGAGCCCGCTGGCGTCCCATGCTGAGCCAGCGTCAAGCCGCTTAGACGGCTCCTGGTTATTCCTCGTCACACGCTGGTCTTTCTGGCTGATTTGCGGGCAGCAGTTTTTTCGAGCGGCCGGTTACGCGTTCTTCTCCAGCTGGTTCGCGACTTACCTGCAGGAATCCCGAGGTGTCTCCACCGCAAAGTCGGGTTGGCTGCTGACGTTGCCTCTGATCGCAACGGTGGTGGCGGCGATTCTTGGCGGAGGCACGTCAGACTTCGTCTATCGCCGGACAGGCCGGCTGACGCTTGCTCGATCTGGTCTCGCGGGCAGCTCACTTTTCCTGTGCGCCCTGCTGGTTTTTTCCGCATGGTTTGTCCAGGACGCGACGGTTGCCACAATCGTGATCAGCGCCGGAGCGTTCTGCGCCGCCGTCGCCGGTCCGTGTGCTTACGCTTCGACGATGGACATGGGCGGAAAAAACGTGGCGCTCGTTTTCAGCTGGATGAACATGATCGGCAACTTCGGAGCTGGCCTGCTGCCGTGGATCGTGCCCCGCTTTCGAACATTGGTTGAAGACACGGCAGCGTTGAACAAACTATGCGGAGGCAACAGCTGGAACGCCGTCCTGATTCTGTTCGGGGCGATGTTTCTGCTGGCTTCGTTGTGCTGGGCACTGCTGCAAATCCGCGAAAATGAACTGGAAGCGTAAAGAACAACGAATTGTAAAACGGCCTCAACTGACCGAAGGAAGAACGAAGAACATGGACACTGTCACGTTTCCGCAAAGTCGTTGCCTGGCAGGCATCGCACGACGCGACATCACACCGCCGGTGGGCATTTATCATCGCATGTGGGGCGCGGCGACGCATGACCGGTCGACGGGAATTCATCGTCCGTTGACGACAACGATCCTGGCCATGACCCCTGAAGACTCACAACCGGAATCAAAGCCCGTCGTGTTTGTCGCGGTCGACCATTGCCTGTTGTGGAATCGCGAAATGAACGATCTGCTGGACCGGGTCAGCGACTCGTCCGGAGTCGAGCGAAGCCAGATTGTTGTTTTCTTTTCGCACACTCACGCCGCCGGTCTGATGGGGCACGAACGTGTTGATCTGCCGGGTGGAGAACTTATCCCGCAATACCTCGCCGATCTGGCGGACACGATCGCCGACGGAATTCGCGAAAGTTTCAAGCAGCTGCAACCAGCCTTTCTGTCCTACGGAACCGGCCGTTGCAATCTGGCCACCAATCGGGATTTCAAAGACGAAATGCTCGACCGATACGTTTGCGGATTCAACCCCGCAGGTGGCGCCGACGACACTGTTGCGATCATTCGTGTGGCCAGTGCTGACGACCATTCTGTCATGGCGACGGTCGTGAACTATGCCTGCCATCCGACGACGCTCGCCTGGGACAACACACTGATCAGTCCGGATTATCCAGGAGCGATGCGTGAAGTCGTCGAAGCAGCGACCGCCGCTCCGTGCTTCTTCATTCAGGGAGCTTCCGGCGACATCGGTCCGCGTCACGGTTTCGTCGGCGACACGGCGGTGGCCGATCAGAACGGTCGACAACTTGGGTACGCCGTGCTGTCAGCCCTTGAAGATCTGCCGCCAGTTGATTCTCAGATGAAGTACCAGGGCGCGGTGATTTCCGGAGCGACGATCGGAAGCTGGGACTACGAAACGTCCTCCGTCGAGCGACAAAAGCGGGCAACCAACTGGCAGGAACAAAGGTCAGAGGTCGCACTTACTTACCGCAACGACCTGCCACGAAACGACGAACTCCAGCGGGAAACCGCAGAATGGCGAGCGAAGGAAGCCGCCGCTGCCGAGGCCGGAGACGCAGATGCCGCTCGCGATGCTCGGGCAATGATCGAACGCATGACTCGTCGGCTCGTTCGAGTCGCCCACCTGGACGACGCCGATTCGTATCCGTACCCGATTCGCCTGTGGAAAATGGGAGACGCGATCTGGGTCGCACTCGATGGAGAGCATTACAACGTTCTGCAGCGTAACCTGCGAGAACGTTTTGCCGACACGCCGCTCATCATCGGAACGCTCGCCAACGGCTCCGACGTGTGGTATCTGCCAGACGAAGATTCGTACGGAAAAGGGCTTTACCAGGAAGACGCGTCGATCCTTGCCCAGGGCAGTCTTGAGGTTCTCGAAGCTGCATTGACTCAGGAGATCGAGAAACTGCTGAACGTTCAGTAGACCATGAATGTCGCGAAGTTCACGAAGTTCTTGAAACTCGCGATTGTACAGATTCCATTAAACGGCGAGCTTGGCTGAGGTCACACCCAGTGTCTCCCACGCTTCGCTCAACAGAACGACATTCATCATGAAAATCACCGCCGTTGAAACACTCGTCTGTCACGCTCGCATGAGAAACTGGGTGTTCGTCAAAGTGGTGACCGACCAGCCAGGTCTGATCGGCTGGGGAGAAGCCACGCTGGAATGGCACACGCGTGCCGTCACCGGAGCCGTGCAGGACATTTCCGAACTGATCATCGGCGAAGATCCGCGACGGATCGAACATCTCTGGCAGATGATGTTTCGTCAGCACTTCTGGCATGGCAACGGCATTGTCCGCTCGACAGCAATTTCCGGCATCGACATCGCACTGTGGGACATCGCCGGCAAGGTTGCCAACATGCCTTGTTCGCAACTTTGGGGCGGGCCAGTGCGAGACTGGATTCGAACGTATTGCCATCTGGGCGGCGGAAAGATGGAGGACTTTTACGAGACATCTGTCGAAGACGCGAAGCAGTTTGGCGAG
>JABMPE010000054.1 GCA_013203845.1 Rhodopirellula sp.
ATCAAAACGATGAAACGTCAGGCTTATGGATACCGCGATCAGGAATACTTCAAACTCCGAATTCTGGCCATCCACGAAAGCAGCTATCAACTGATCGGATAACCGGATTACCACCCGCGCACACGATTCCTCGAAGAACCACAATTTTGGCGTCAATATGTATGCACGGAGCAGACCGCAGTGGAACCGATTCTGACAAGCCTCGTTACAGGCGTAGGAACGGCGATTGCCAAAGGGGCGTTGAAGCGATGGCTCAAGGATTATCCAGAAGCCCTTGGTGCGACCGGTGCCGTCTTCGACGTTCTTGGTACGGTCACGAAGGATCTGATTGATCGCCGTCGTGGTGCCCGGCAGTTCGACGACATTGCCGAAAAGGTTGCACAGGACGCCTTTGAAGTCATCGAGTTGACCGGGATCGAGCTGACTTCAACGCAACAGCGAGTCGTAGTCGACGTGGCCGGAGAAGTGCTGAACCGTTGCGTGAGCGATCCTGAATTTGGAGCCTCATTACTGGCACGGCACTCACTGGAACCCAGTCAGCTCAGTCAGTGGTTCGAACAGCACACGCTGCCGCCGGTGCCCGAAGGAGCCGCGCCGCCAGTGGATCCCACTGGCGGTTTCAATGCGGGCCAGAGAACGCTGTACCAGCGGCTGCTGTACGACGGGGCTCAGTACATTGTGGACTTGGGTAGCCAGTTTCCCAGCTTCATGGAGAAAACGCTATCCGAAGTGCTCATGCGACAGGACCAGGTTTCCGGCAAAGCTGATCTGATTCTGGAAGAGGTGCAGCGCATTCGGGCGTCGCTGCAGGATGATTCCGCCACAGAAGCGGCATTCGAGGAAAAGTACCGCCGTGCCGTCATTCGCCGTCTGGACGAGCTGCAGCTTTTCGGCGTTGACGTGGCCAGCACAAGCAAGCGGTACCGGTTGAGTGTCGCCTATGTAACGCTGCTGGTGGAACGAGCCAGGGAACAACGTTCTCCCAACGGCGAGTGGCTGAGGTCGAGCAACAGCGAGCGTCCAGAAAAGCGACTTGTGGAAGATCCCGAAGACGACGATATCGACGATCGCGAAACAGTTCCGGTCGACGAAGCGCTGGCTTCCACGTCACGGCTGTTTGTCCGAGGCCCGGCAGGTTCCGGCAAGACCACGCTGCTGCAATGGGTAGCCGTGCTGTCCGCCTCGCGCAGCCACGCTGGTCAACTCGCTGAGTGGAACGACCGCATTCCGTTCTTCATCAAGCTGCGCGAGTTCGCGGGCAAAGAACTGCCGCTGCCGTCGATCTTTCCGATCCTGATCGACCGCGTAGCACTTGCCGAGGATTTGCCCAATGGCTGGGTCAAACACCAGCTTGAAAGCGGCCGGGCTCTGGTACTGATCGACGGTCTGGACGAACTGCCCCAGGAAGAACGCTCCACAGTCCGTGCGTGGATCGATTCGCTGGTTGCTGAGTATCCGCAAGCCCGTTTCGTGGTTACTTCACGGCCGGGTGCCGCAGAAGAAGGCTGGCTGACGTCCGAAGGTTTTCTTGACGCCGAACTGCAGGACATGACCACACCGGACGTGCATGCCTTTATTGGCCACTGGCATCAAGCCGTGAAAGAGGGCGTTCAGACCGTCGAGGAAAAAGACGAACTCGATGATCTCAGTGAGGCATTGCTGCAGACGGTGAAATCCAACCGAGCGATCCACCGTCTGGCAACCAGTCCGCTGTTGTGTGCGATGCTCTGCGCACTCCATCGCGATCGTATCAAGAATCTTCCGGCGGATCGTATCGAGTTGTACCGCGCGTGCATTGAGATGTTCTTTCGCCGTGATACGGAACGAAAAGTCGCACTCGGCGACTATCCGGAACTTGGTGACCGGCAGAAACGCACACTGCTGGCGGACCTCGCGCTCTGGCTGATTCGCAACAACCTGACGATGGCCGATCAAACCAGCGTCGACGAACGTCTGGAAAGATCGCTGCGATCGATGGGGGGCGACAGCGTTGCTCACATTACTGGCCCCGAAGCCCGGAAGCTGTTTGTGGAGCGGTCGGGCATCCTCCGTCAGCCTGAACCGGGTCACATCGACTTTCCGCACCGCACGTTTCAGGAGTATCTGGCCGCCCAGGCCGCTATTGCTGAAAGCTGCGTGGGTGAGCTGATCACAAATGCTCACCGTGACCAGTGGCGTGAGGTGCTGATTCTGGCGACGGGCGTGGCCAGCGAAGCCGAAGCCGAACAAATCGTGCTGGGTGTGATCGAGCGAGGTGACCAGGAGAACGAACAGCGAGCCCGACTATATTTGCTGGCCATCGCCTGCACCGAGGCAGCCGTACGATTTCCGGAGGGTAGTGGTGCATCGGACGAGGTAAATTACCGCCTGCAGGCAATTGTGCCGCCAAGAAAGATCGACGAAGCGAAGGAGTTAGCCACTGCTGGAGAAATCGTCGTTCCATTTCTCGAATACAACGATCGGTGGACGGTCCCGCAACATGTTGCCTGCATTCGATGTCTTGCACTTGTCGGAGGTGAAGCGGCCTGTGCGGCAATAGCTGAGTATCGCCGCAGCGGTAAGAACACTGTCTGGCAGCAATTCGCCAAAGCCTTCGATTACATTTCTGAACCTGATGAGTTGCGAGCGGCATTCGCAAGACCCGTTTCGATCAAAAGCGGAAGACTTAGCCTCAGAGGATTGAAAGTTGACAAGTTGCTGCCTGCACTGGCCAGCATTCTCAGTCTTCGCGAATTAAACCTTTCTTACACTCTGATTTGTGACGTATCGATTCTGGCCACGTTCACCAGTCTTAAGAAGTTTTTTCTTGGCTACACTCAAGTACGCGACATATCCCCCCTGACCACACTCACCAACCTCCAAGCGCTCTACCTCTGGAACACGCCTGTGAGTGACGTGTCGGCGATGGTTAGCCTCTCCAACCTCCAGTCGCTCTACCTCGGCCATACTCAGGTGAGCGATGTATCCGCGCTGGTCAGCCTCACCAACCTTCGGACGCTCAGCCTCTCGAAAACGCAGGTGAGCGATGTATTCGCGCTGGCCAGCCTCACCAACCTCCGGACGCTCGACCTCAGAGGAACCAAGGTGAGGGACGTGTCAGCTTTGACCAGTCTCACCAGTCTGCAAAATCTCTACATCAGCGGCACGCGAGTGCGCGACGTTTCAGCTCTGGATTCTCTGGTTGAAAACGGCCTGGAGATCGAAATGGACTTCGACGAGGAGTAGTGCGTGACCAGCGGAGTGAATCAAACGACTGGTATGCCGGCGCGGGATTCGCCTGTTGGAAGTCGGCTGATGATTTCTCAACTCGGCTGCTACTTCCCGTCCATACAGTGTGTGATGAGTCTTCCCGATGTGGTTTGTTTGAACCAGTTTCGGCGGTTGGCTCGCGTAATCTTGTAGAGGCGATTGATCTCGACTCATCGACGGCTTCATCTCGACTGCCAGACCTGCGTTTACGAAACGTCGACCAGTGGTTCGCCGAGGATCTCGAAGCGAGGCTGTATGCCAAGCCCTGGTTCGGTTGAGGCGGACATGCGACCGTTGATTCGTTGCGGAGCCCCTTCGGCGTTACTGACTGTGACGTAACTGTTGAAGTCGGTTGAAGTGAAGAGGAACTCGGTCGGCGTGCTGTGAGCCAGATGAGCGATGGCCGCCGTCGTGATGTCGCCGCCCCAACTGTCTTCGATCGTCATGGCGATGCCCAGCGAGACGCACAGATCGCGAGCCTGTCGCGCCTTGGTCAGGCATACAAAATTGCAGATCTTAATGTTGACTACGTCGGCAGCTCGGTCGGCGAGCAGTCTTAACAGAGAGTACATTCCGTCGATCACTTCGTCCATCAC
>JABMPE010000454.1 GCA_013203845.1 Rhodopirellula sp.
CTGCTGGTTTCCCGCCTGCGCGGGAATGACATGATTGGAAATCGTAAAGTTATTTCTGCACGCGTCCTTAAAAATCAAAGTTCACGATCTTGCGGATCCACAACCCGCCAACCACCATGAAGAACACCATCCCTCCCAGCAGGATCGGCTGATGAATCAGTACCATGGCGTATTCGTGGTTCACGATGAGCATCGCGATCAGCAGGAGCGGCGGCAATGCCATGAGAATTCCCGCCTGCATTCGCCCTTCGGCAGTGAGCGTGCGGATCGTGCCCCGTGTCTTGTAGCGTTCCCGTACGACAAGCGCCAGCTTCTCCAGAATCTCTGAGAGATTGCCACCGACCTGACGCTGCACCAGCACGGCCACGACGAAGATGTTCATCTCCACCAGACCGGTTCTCCGAGCCAGATCCCGCATTGAGATTTCCGCGGTCAGGCCCAGGTTCTGCTGTTCCGAAGAATAAGCGAATTCTTCCGAAATCGGCGAAGCGAATTCGGCAGCGACCGCCTGCATCGCCTGCGCCATGGATTGGCCGGCGCGAAGTATCCTGGCCATTAAATCGAAAGCATCAGAAAGCTGCGCACGAAGTGCTTCCTGCCGCGAGTTGCGTTTGAAGTTCACGTAACCAATCGGACACACCGAGCCAAACGCTGCTGCGACCAGTCCGAAAATGACGCTCCGCGTCAGCAGTCCCGTCACCAGTCCGCACCCGACCGCAACGCCTCCGCTGTAGTACAGCAATTGAATCTGAGTGAGTTCAAGCCCGGACTGGTCGATCATCGACTGCAGCCGTTCGTTCCAGGTCGGCTGAGGCGGTCGTCCTCCATCCGCCGGGTCGACTTGAAACGGATCCGCGTCTTTGAAGAGCAACGAACGCTTGACCTTTTCCCGCTGCTTGTCGTGAAACTCGGCATCCAAACGTTCATCCACTCGCGTTTTATCTCGCAGGAATACGTCTGAGAGCAGTGAGAACACGGCGACCGCAAACATCAGGCCAGCTAACAATGTCAATAACGGCAATAAGGCGAACTGCATGCTGTTTTCCTGCCTGTGGTCTCAAAACGAGAGCGTTCGTCCTTCAAACATCTCAGGATTCAGGTTCACACCCATTGTCGCCAGATGTTCGAAGCACTTGGGACGGATGCCTGTGCTGAGAAAATGTCCCTGGGCCACTCGGTCTGCATCAAGTCCCGTCTGCTTAAACACGAAGATGTCCTGCATGCTGATGACGTCGCCTTCCATACCGGTGACCTCAGAGATTTTTGTGATTTTCCGCACGCCTCCTGAAAGACGCGCCGACTGCACGACGATGTGGACCGCAGAGGAAATCTGTTTTCGAATCACCCAGATGGGCATGTCGAATCCGGCCATGCCGACCATCATTTCCATGCGGCTGAGCGCGTCACGGGTGTCGTTCGCATGCAGGGTGGTCATACTGCCATCATGGCCGGTGTTCATGGCCTGCAGCATGTCGAGCGCTTCCGGTCCGCGAGACTCGCCAATGATGACCCGGTCCGGACGCATTCGCATCGCGTTGCGCACCAGATCGCGCATCGTGATCGCCCCCTGCCCTTCGACGTTGGCCGGTCGCGTTTCCATCCGTACGACGTGCCGTTGCTGCAGACGCAGTTCAGCGGCGTCCTCAATCGTGGCGATGCGTTCGTCGTGAGGAATGTATCCTGACATCAGGTTCAGAAAGGTGGTTTTTCCGGAACCGGTACCACCCGAAATCAGCACGTTGCGGCGAGCTTCCACGCATCCTGCGAGAAACTCAATCATCTCCGGAGCGATCGATTGCTTCTCGATCAGATCTTCAGCCTTCAGCGGCCTGGCCGAAAATCGTCGAATACACAACAGCGATCCATCGAGTGCCAGTGGTGGAATGATGGCATTGACACGGCTGCCATCTACCAGCCGCGCATCAGCGATCGGCGAAGTCTCGTCGATCCGCCGGCCCACCCGGCCCACGATCCGCTGAATGATCTGCAGCAGGTGCGGCTCATCAGCAAACCTGACGTCGGTCAGTTCGAGCCTTCCTCGGCGCTCCACGTAAACGGTTTCCGGCCCATTGACCAGAATGTCAGAGATCGTGGGGTCACGGAGCAGTGATTCCAGTGGGCCCAGCCCGAAAGCTTCGTCCATCACCTCATTGACCAGCCGCTCGCGGTCTCCGGTCGTCAACAGGCTGGAACTCTGACCGGCCAACTCGCCCGCCGTTTGCCGAATCTCGGACCGTATCTCCTCATCAGTCATCGAACCGATCTTCGACAGATCCAGGCCGGCAATCAGCCGTGCGTGCAAATCCTGAGTCGAGAGTCCGCTCAATCGTTTGTTGCCGCCTGGAAAGCTGCTGCTACGGTCCATACCACTTTCTGAATTCATATCTGTTCTGCCAGCCATGGGATCTCCTTCTCTCATTCGGCGAGATGCTGCTTAAAAGATGCCGGGAATCAGCCGGTATTTGACGGTGGCTTGATAAGCACGGTACTGCGGATCGTGAGCCAGCAATCGCTCTTCATTGAGCAGCCGAGGAATCTGCAGGGCGTAACACCCCGTGTACAGGACGACGTTCCAAACGGTGGGATTCATCAGCAGGAACGCGACGTGACTCAAGAGGTAGCCTGCATACATCGGGTGACGAACAAAGCGATAAGGCCCGGCCAGCTTCAGCCCGCGATTGGCGGGAACGCATCCGAAGCTGCGACCCAGCGTCAGCTTGGCATGGACCTGGATGATCATGCCCATCAACAGCAGGCTCGCACCCCACATCGGCCACACGAGGGCAGCTCCGACACCTGGCTGGACCAGCATCGGTGCCACCGTCGCTGATAAGGCCAACAGCCACTCCTGCCACCGCATCGAAATCTGCTCCGTGCGACGTCGGAACAGCAGGAAGATCACGACCAGGCCTTCGGACGGGAGCAACAGTAAATTCGCTAACTTCCAGTGCTCCCCATCTGGCGCGATCAGCCGCGCGACAAGTCCGAGATACAACAACAGCACGATCGCCATTTCCCCTAGATCACGAGCCAGTGCCGCACTGAAGAACGAGGACGAACGTTGATTCCTGACGGTGGTCGTGGCGACCATGATTGACTTTCCAAACCAGTTGACGGCGAACTCGACGGAAGATTCCGCGAGTGAGAGAACCTTACGGAGCAGAAGTTACCAGTGGCGTGACAGGTTCAACGGTCGAAGTGACAGGTTCAACGGTCGAATCCGTCGGTTCGTCGATCGGGGCCGGAAACTCGATCAGTCCCGACCGTGTGCCTCGCAACGTGCGAATCTGAGGAGCGACTTTTCTGGGCCGCGCTGCGATTGGCGTTTCCACCTGGGCGGTGACCGGTGGCGGCACGTCCGTCCGTTCCGGGACGATCTCGGACGGATTCAATTTCAGTTCTGTCAGTGTGACTGGTTCCACAAACTCCGTGGCTTCGTCGGTGGGGTTTCGCAGTGTCAAACGCAACGTCCCTTTGTTCTGACCGAGATCAAGTCTGGCGGCTTCCGCTGGAGTCACCAGCAGCGTCACCGAACGCAGTTCGTTGGAATCCATCCTGTTGTCCTCAGGCACGTCGGTCCGCTGATCGACTGCCAGGATTTCAAGATTCTGCAGCAAAGTGATGGTACTGCCACCTCCCGTCTCGTCGGCTGCTCCCTGACTACTCATCGTCAACAGGACGTCCACTTTGTTGCCGGGCAGAATGAAACCAGCAACCCCTGTAGCGACGTTGGGCGTCTGGATGGTGACCGCTCGCATTCCCGCTGGAATGACGGCCGCCATGCCGTGCCCTGATCCCTTCACCGCCAGTTTTCCATCCAGCAGCAAGTCACCTTTGAGGATCGGAATTGCCACCGTTCGCTCCAAAACGTCGTCGAGAACGGTGATCGCTCCTTCCGGAACCAGTTCCTTGGGCCAATCGAGCTTCGTGAGCTGTTCCGCCGTGAGCGTCTGCCCTCGATTGATATCGATAGCCGCCACGATGACAGAAACTGTCTCTGGTTCGAGTGTCTCAGGAGCGGAATTTCCAATCAGATAAACACCGACTGCCGCCGAAATCCCGAAGACCAACGCAAACGCACCAATCAAGACGGTTCTCATTCGCATGGTCGTCTCCTCAACCCTATCC
>JABMPE010000455.1 GCA_013203845.1 Rhodopirellula sp.
ACCAATCCCCCCCAACGCGGAGTCCAACCATGAAACTGCAATTCGTTGGAATTCTGGTTCTCGTTCTGACAGGACAGGCAGCGGCAGGGGCTTATTTCAGCAAAGCTGAACCGTCACCTCCTTTTCAATTTCCCGTCAGTTCTTGTTGACGCTGTGATCTTGGTGGAAGATCACGCTAACTGAAGCCTTGGGATTTTGAATCGTTTAATCTGGCCATCGAGAGCGTTGAATTAATGCCAACGACGTTTTTTGATTGAGCGGTCGTGATTTAAGATTTGACTCGTGTCGCTTTGAATTTCGAAATGAGTTCAGCAGCAAAGAGCCAACTCTGACCACGATTCCGTTCTGTTTTACCTCTTTATCTTGATCGTTCATCGAGATCAGACAGCGAGTCAGCAATGTCCCAGTTCACCCGTCGTGAATTTCTCAATCAGGCCGCGGTTGCGGGAACGTCGCTTTCAGTCGCGGGTGGAGTCAGCCTCGCCGCAAAACCTGGCCATCAACGGCCTCGTGTCGCGGCGATCTTTACTGCGCTGCGGTTTCGCAGTCATCCATACAACATCCTGGAGAATTTCCTCGGGCCGTATTACTTCCGTGGGAAACTGATCGACCCCGGTGTCGATGTGGTTTCGTTTTACGCGGATCAGTTTCCTGATGATGACATGGCGAAAGAGGTCTCCCGCCGTTTTGGAATACCTTTGTGCAAAACGATTGAAGAGGCGATGTGTGTTGGTGGACAGGAACTGGCCGTGGATGCTGTCCTGTCGATCGGCGAACACGGAAGCTATCCGTACAACGAGCGTGGTCAGCACCTTTACCCTCGCAAGCGGTTCTTTGACGAGGCGTTTGCAGTCATGAAAAAGGCTGACCGCTTTGTGCCGTTTTTCAACGACAAGCATCTGTCGTACGACTGGTCCGAAGCGAAAGAGATGTACGACACCTGCCGCCAGAATGGGATGCCTCTGATCGCCGGCAGTTCCGTTCCGCTGGCTCAGCGACGACCGATGCTGAATCTGAAGCCGGGATCGGAAATTGAAGAAGCCGTCTCCATCCACGGTGGCGGTCTGGAGAGTTATGACTTTCACGCTCTGGAGGTTCTGCAGTCGATCGTCGAATCCCGAACCGGGGGAGAAACCGGTATCGAGAGTGTCGAACTGGTTTACGGAAAAGCCTTTGAAGAAGCTCGCAAGTCGGGTCGCTGGTCAACTGACCTCGTCGAGGCCGCCATGAAGGCCGAAGCGGATATGAATGCCGTCCGCCAGGATCGACCGACACAAGGAGTTTTTTCAAAATCCAGGTCGAAGCTACCTGTCTACGAGAGCCCGCCTGGCCCCTCTGGCCCGTATGCGATCAGTCTTGAATATCGAGACGGCCTCAAGGCGACTGTTCTGAAAATTGGCGGCAGTGCAGATCGCTGGAATTTCGCCTGCCGAGTTAAAGGCTCATCGACTCTGCAGGCAACCGCCTTTTTCAACAGCCCGTGGGGCAACCGAGGCCTCTTCAAAGCACTCTCGCACGCGATCCAGCACACTTTCACAGCCAGAGAGGAACCTTATCCGGCAGAAAGAACATTGCTGACGACCGGGGCTGTCGAGGCGGTCATGCACTCGTGGGAAAACAAAGGCCAGCGCATAGAGACTCCACATCTGGCAATTAATTATCAGCCGAAAGAGTGGTCGCGTTTTCGCGAAAACGGCAAGACCTGGTCAATCATCACCAAAGACACCCGACAGCCAGCCAGCTTTGAACCACGGTCATTTAACGAGCTGATCGAAGACCGTTCCGATGGCAATAATCCCTGACCCTGTTGAGAAATAAACTTGCGCTGGAGATGCAGGCCACTCCACGCCCCTCAGAAAGTAAGACCATCTCATGTCGTGTCTTTTTCTTACCGAGCAGGACGTTGCCGAGCTGATTGACATGCCTCGGTCGATTGCGATTGTCGAGGAAGCGTTTCGACAGATGGCAGCGGGGCGAGTACGCAACGTGCCGAGGACTCGCGCAACGGGACCGGGGATCATTCTGCACAGCATGTCCGCGTCCGCCGAGTACCTCGGGCTGATCGGCTGGAAAAATTACACCACGACTCGCCGAGGCATGCTGTTTCACGTGGCGGCCTATGACATCGAGTCGGGCGAGATGCAGATTCTCATCGAGGCCAATCTACTCGGTCAGTTGAGGACTGGGGCGGCAACTGGCGTAGCGACCAGGCACATGTCTCGGGAATCCAGTTCCACTGTTGGATTGCTGGGAACAGGCTTGCAGGCTCGAACACAACTGATGGCGGTGTGCTCAGTCCGGAAGATCGAGCGTGTGGAAGTGTTCGGTCGGGACGAGGATCGCCGTCGCCGGTTTGCCGAAGAGATGTGCAAGGAGTGTCAGACGGAAGTCGTGCCCGTCTCCTCGTCGCAGGAAGCAGTCTCCGGAAAAGACATCGTCATCACTGCCACGTCATCAAAGACTCCCGTGTTCGACGGAACCGACCTCGCCGACGGAACTCACGTCAACGCTGTCGGCGGCAACTTTCTTCAAAAGACCGAGATCGATGGGGAAACGATTCGCCGCTCCGGAACGATCGTGTGCGACAGCATCGAGCAGTGTCGAATCGAAGCTGGGGAATTTGTTGCTTCTTTGAAGGAAGGGCTCGTTTCCTGGGACTCGATGAGTGACCTGTCCGATGTTGTTGCCGGAAGAAACCCCGGACGGAAGTCTGACAATGAAATCACATTCTTCAAATCCGTCGGCCTCGCGATGGAGGACATCGCCATGGCGGGCGAATTGCTCAAGCAAGCTCGCGAACAGGGCCGCGGTACGCGAGCGTTGTAGAAGGTCACTGAAAATCACGGGATCGGTAACGGCCTCCTGAGATGATGGCTGACACGTCGTCCAGATGATCGACGACGACGTGAATAACTCCAGCTTCATTCTGCAGAATGCCTCGGGCTATCAGGGCGGATGCGGTTCTCGCCACCGTGCGGAAACGGCTCCAGACGTCCGGGTGAATCACCAGATTGGCTGTGCCGGTTTCGTCTTCAATCGTGACGAACGTGATGCCTCGTGCTGAGCCGGGATGCTGTCGGACGAGCACGATGCCGGCAACGTACACACGCCGATCAGGCGG
>JABMPE010000456.1 GCA_013203845.1 Rhodopirellula sp.
CGAGGCCAGCACATCGGCGACCTGGTCTTCCGATCGGACTCCATTCAGCGCCAGCGAGTACCCGTCGGCGGCCAGTGACTTCGCAATTCCCAGCCCGATCCCTCGCGCGCCGCCGGTGATGAGTGCGACAGGTTTTTCTGAAGCCATGATCAAGACCTCTCAGCAATCCGTGCTCTTAAGAATCGCGTCCATCGTCGGACTGACAAACGGAGTGAAGCCGCAGATGGACGCCGATAAACGCAGATGCCTGAACTATCTGCGTTTATCCGCGTCAGTCTGCGGCTAACTTCGGTTGTAAATTACCCGCCGAGTGCCTTCCGGAAGACTTCCGCTCCCACTTTCAGAGCTTCAGGAAGTTTATCCGGATTCTTGCCGCCAGCTTCGGCGAGGTCGGGGCGACCACCGCCGCCACCACCAACGGCTTTGGCCGCTTCGCGAACGCAGTCGCCCGCCTTCGCGCCTTTTGCAATGACGTCTTTGGTTACCGCCGCCAGCAACGCGACCTTTCCATCGACTTCCATGCCGAGCAACACGGCGGCCGATCCGGCTTTACCTCGCAACTTGTCGGCGAATTCCCGCAGCCCGTCGCGATCGAGACCGGTGGCCAGATGAGTGATGATCTTCACGCCGTCAATTTCTTCGGCATTCGCGACCAGATCGTCGACGGCTCCTTTGATAGATTGCGACGCCTGCTTCGCCAGTTCCTTGCGAGCGTCTCGCATTTCGTCCTGCAGCTGCTGGATGCGACGGAGCAGTTCCTGCGGTTGAGTCTTCAGCGACACGGCGATTTCTTTGAGCAGCGAGTCGGTTTCCCGCACGCGCTTCAGTGCTTCCCGACCGGTCGTGGCGACAATCCGGCGAACGCCTGCTGCTACATTTTCTTCGCTGACGATGCGGCACAAGCCAACCTGTCCCGTGTTGCTAAGGTGAGTTCCGCCGCAGAGTTCTTTGCTGTAGTCGCCCATTGAGACCACTCGAACCCGGTCCGGATATTTCTCACCGAACAGCGCCATCGCACCGCCAGCCTGAGCGTCTTCTTTCGACATGAAGTTGATGTCGACGGCTGCCCCTTCGGAGATGCGGTCGTTGATGATGTCCTCAATTTTCAGTAGTTCTTCTGCCGTGACCGCGGCTCCGTGCGAAAAGTCGAAACGCAGAATGTCGTCTTCGACTTTAGAACCTCTTTGCACGGCGTGATCACCCAGCACCGTGTGCAACGCGTGGTGCAGCAGGTGTGTAGCCGAGTGTGCTCGCTGAATGCCCGCTCGACGGTCGAGCGTGACTTCTGCGGTGACCGACTGTCCGACCTTGAGCGACCCGGCGTTCAACTGGCCACGATGCACCACCAGCCCGGCATGCTTCTGCGCGTCCATGACTTCGAAGTCAGCTCCGTTGCCGGACATCCAACCCGTGTCTCCGACTTGCCCGCCAGACTCGCCATAAAACGGCGATCGATCCAGCACGACATCGATCAGTGACGGGCCGTCTTTTACCGAATCAACAGAGACTCCATCGACGACGATTCCCACGACTGTTGCTTCGGCTTCGGTCGCCTCATACGCGAGGAATTCGGTGTCGCCACATTTCTGTCGAATCGCATCGAGCGGGCCAGCCGCCATGACTCCCCAGCTACCGGTGCCGCTCTTTTGCCGATGTTCCTCTTCGGCGACGCGGTACCCTTCCATGTCGATCGTGACACCGCGGTCTTCAGCGAGCGCTGTCGTCAGGTCCAGTACGAATCCGTCCGTCTGGTGCAGATCGAAAACCGCATGGCCAGCCAGGACGCCGCCCGTGCCGGCTTTTTCGACCAGCTTGTTGAACTTCGATAAGCCTCGATCAATCGTTCCCAGGAAGGCCGATTCTTCTTCGAAGATCGTGTCAACCACGCTGCGCAGCGTGTGGACCAGATCCGGATACGGTCCTTTCATGACGTTGATGACGGCTGGAGCGAACACATTGAGGAACGGCTCACGTTTGCCAAGCAGGTAACCTTCCAGACACGCTCGCCGCAGCAACAGGCGGATGATGTACGACGCGCCGTTGCTGCCTGGAGCGACACCTTCGTGAATAGCGAATACGGCAGCCCGTACGTGATCGACGATGCGACGAATCGCTCGCCCTTCTTTCCCGTCGAACGTGTACTCAACACCGACGACTTTGCCGGCAGCTTCGCACAGTGGTCGCAGCGTGTCGATTTCGAAGTTGCTGACGACTCCCTGCAAAACGGCGGCGGTTCGTTCCAGTCCCATGCCGGTATCGATGTTCTTGTTTGGCAGCGGGTTCAGATTGTTTGGCGGGTCACCAACACGGTTGAACTGCGTGAAGACGAGGTTCCAGATTTCGACTTTGTTGCCGTCATCAGGTGTGTAATAGATCTCGGAACACGGTCCGCAGACACCGTCGGGCCCTTGTGACGGAGCACTGGCTGGCCAGAAGTTTTCACCTTCGTCCTCGCGCGTAATTCGTTCCGCCGGAACACCGACTTCTTCGTTCCAGATTTTGTAGGCTTCGTCGTCGTCGAGGTAGACCGTGATCGAGAGCCGCTCCGGATTCAGACCCAGCCATTTCGAGTCCGTCAGAAACTCCCACGCCCAGTGGATGGCTTCCTTTTTGAAGTAGTCTCCGAAGGAAAAGTTGCCGAGCATTTCGAAAAACGTGTGGTGGTACGCGGTGACTCCGACGTTACCGATGTCGCCTGTGCGAATGCACTTCTGACAGGTAGTCGCCCGTGTGAACTCCACCGGGCCGATCCCCATGAATTCGTTTTTGAACTGGTTCATTCCGGCCGGTGTGAACAGCACGGTCTTGTCACCCTGTGGCACGAGCACATCGCTGGGGCGGCGGATGCAGCCTTTGGATTCGAAGAAAGCAAGGTACTTTTCACGCAGTTCGTCAGTTTTCATGGAGTCATTTCCGAGGCGACAGTAATCCCAGCGTGGCTGGTCAGCCACAACCAAAGAGAACCTCCAGACCACACCGAATGATGCGAGCAAGACGCGGATATCTTTCTGAAGACTCTGAGTCGCGGCATGATAGTGTCGCGAGGGCCGGCATCAAACCGGCTGCTGAATCAACCGTTTTCAAGGACTGACTTAACGATTTGACGCATCGAACGGGCTCGCCATACTTGGGAGAATAAATGGAAGCCTCAAGTTGAGCCCTTCCGTCGATCTATTTCATTTTCGGAATGAAAGGAACGCCGAGTTCGCCGAGGACTCGCAGAGAAAAAGGAGAATTCTCCATTCTCCTCTGCGTTTTTCATCCTTTGCGAACTCTGCGTTCAAAATTCAGCATGATCAAGCACGTTTTGCTCATCGCGGTTGGGATCTTCTTCACCAGCGAAGTTTCAGCTCAGCAGAAGCCGCTCGACTTTTCGCACCAGATTGCCCCGATTCTGAAGCGGCACTGCGTGGAGTGTCACGGTGGGGACAATGCCAAAGGCGGGTTCTCACTCAACACGCGCGAGCTGTTTCTGGAAGACGAAATGGCGGTGCCCGGCAAACCTTCGGAATCGCACTTTCTGGAGCTGATCGCGTCGGACGATCCAGACGCGCAGATGCCTCCAAAAGGCAAACCGCGAGTGCCCGCCGCACAGGTTGCCTTGTTAAAGGCCTGGGTCGAAACCGGCATGAAGTGGGATGCAGGTTTCACTTTTGCGACGACGACCTACGAACCGCCGCTGCGTCCTCGTCGTCCCGAGCTGCCTGCGGTTGTTGAAGGCCGTGCCAATCCCGTTGACCGAATTGTCGATGCGTACTTTGCGCAGAATCTGCAGCCTCGGCCCGCAGCCATCAGCGATGCCGCGTTTCTGCGGCGTGTGCATCTTGATCTGGTTGGGCTGCTGCCCACACCGAAAGAGCTGGACGAGTTCCTTGCAGACCACTCGCCAAACAAACGTGCGAAGTTGATCGGCAAACTGCTCGCTGACGATGTTCGCTACGCCGAGCACTGGCTGACGTTCTGGAACGATCTACTCCGCAACGACTACGCCGGCACCGGTTTTATCACCGGCGGGCGGCAACAGGTCAGCGGTTGGTTGTACCAGGCTTTGATCGACAACATGCCGTATAACCGGATGGCGAGAGAACTGATTGCGCCGCCGACACCCGCCAGCCGAGGCTACATCGACGGCATTAAATGGCGAGGCGAAGTCAGTGCCGGACAGACCGTCGAGATTCAGTTTGCTCAAAGCGTGGGGCAGTCGTTTCTCGGCATCAACATGAAGTGCGCCTCGTGCCACGACAGTTTTATCGACCGCTGGAAACTGAGCGAGGCATACGGGCTGGCGGCGATCTATTCCAGCCGACCGCTCGACATTCATCGCTGCGACAAGCCAACGGGCGAAACGGCCAAAGCATCATGGCTGTTTCCGGAACTTGGACAGGTTGACGTGAACGCGCCGCCGGCAGAACGACTTTCGCAGCTCGCTGGTTTGATGACTCATCCGGAAAACGGTCGCTTCACGCGCACGATCGTGAACCGGCTGTGGGCGCAGTTAATGGGACGCGGCATCGTTCACCCGCTGGATGCCATGCAGACAGAACCGTGGAACGCTGACCTGCTGGACTATCTGGCGGTTCATCTGCAGGACAATGCGTACGACCTGAAGTCCGTGCTCGCGTTGATTGCCAACTCTCAGGTCTATCAGTCCGAGGTTGAAACATTGACTCAGGAAGCCGACGTTTCTGGCTATGTGTTCGCGGGGCCACGAGCCAAACGGCTGACCGCCGAGCAGTTTGTCGATTCGCTCTGGCAACTGACGGATTCGGCACCGACTTCGTATGACGCACCGGTTTCGCGCGGCAAGGTCAATCCGGCAGAAGTGGCGAAGACTGAAATCTCAGCCGAGTGGATCTGGGGAGACTCTGCCAACGGCGGAACTCCGCCCGCGGGCGAGCAACTCGCTTTCTACACCACGTTCAAAATCGACAGGCCGATCCAGTCAGCCGGGGCGATCGTGACCTGCGACAACGAATTCACGCTGTACGTTAACTCGCGGGAGCAGGCCAAAGGCCGGCTCTGGACTCAGCTCGAAGCGGTCGCTCTGACGACGGCACTGAGGCAGGGCGAAAACACCATCGTCATCGTTGGTCGAAATGCGGGTGACGGTCCAAACGCCGCCGGACTGTTCTTCGAAGCTCGAATCAACCTGGTCGACGGTCAACAGTTGACCGTTAAGTCGGATAGCTCGTGGCAGTTCACGTCCGAGTTCCCACCAAAGACGCCGGTGCAACGCTGGAAGCCGCAGGACATGAAATGGCAAGCGGTCACTGTCGTGCCAGCGCTCGACGTCTGGAAGAACGCCATCGATCCGGTGGCTTCGGAACAGCTCGTGCGAGCGTCGCGGGGATCATCGCTGATGGTGCGAGCGGCGCTGCTCAAAAGTGATTTCCTGATGCGCAGCCTCGGTCGACCAAACCGGGATCAGATTGTCTCGTCCCGTCCGAGCGACCTGACCACTCTGGAAGCCATCGACTTGTCCAACAACGAAAGCGTCATGCAAGCGCTGACCAAAGGCGGTCAGCTGCTGGCCAGTCGAGACTGGTCTAACAAAGATCAGCTGATCGGCTATCTGTTTGCCTCAACGCTGACTCGCCATCCCAGTGGTTCTGAAAGTTCAGCGGCACGGGAAGCTCTGAGCGAACACGCTACACCAGAACAGATCGAAGACCTGCTGTGGGCACTTTGCATGACACCCGAGTTCCTGCTTATTCGATAGTGGGGACGATTTTTTCGTAAGAGCGTACGTTTTTTTCGTAGGCTTCCATGTCGATCGAAAACTCACAGACTTTCAGCGTTAACCAGGTTTCGAACGCAATGCGAGACAAACTATGAATTTCGAACATGATCCGGCCACTCCCGAGCACATCGTCCGTCGCGACTTTCTGAAACAACTGTCGGCTGCCGGTGCCGCTGCGTTGCTGGCTGGCGAGCCGCGATTATTGTCCGCCGCTGAACATGGTTTTGAGCAGCCGGAAGCGACAGCCGACTCGTGCATCCTGATCTGGATGGGCGGAGGCATGGCGGCTCCGGAAACGTTCGATCCGAAAAGGTATTCGCCGTTTGAAAAGGGACTCAAAGTCAGCAGCATGCTGAGTACCTTTCCGGCTATCGACACCGCGGTCGACAATATCAAAATCTGTGAGGGACTTGAGAACATCGCGCAGGTGATGGATCGAGCCACGCTGATCCGCTCGGCCGTGCAGCCGGACCTGGGCAGCATTCTGCACTCGCGACATCAGTACCACTGGCACACCGGTTACGTGCCGCCTCAGACCGTAGCCTGTCCGCATCTGGGGGCGTGGATGGCGAAAGTCCTCGGTCCGAAGAACCCGGTCATCCCGCCGTTCATCAACATCGGTCAACGACTCGAAGGCGTCGGCGAGAAGGAAGAACTGAAAGCGTTCACGACAGCCGGCTTTTTCGGCAGTGAGTTCGGACCGATGAACCTGCCATTCCCCGAGCAGGCATCGCAGTCCGTTCAGCCGCCGAAAGGCATGACCGCCGGGCGATTTTCCAACCGTCACAAACTCTTCCAGGAACTGGTCAAGTCCGGTCCACTGAAAGAACGAGCCAGCGACTATCAGCAGGAATCGATGGTCCGCTCTCTGGAGAACGCCTACCGACTCCTCAGCTCGAAAGATCGGGAAGCCTTCGACATCGAGCTGGAGTCAAAGGCGAGCCGTGAAATCTACGACACCAGTCGCTTCGGACGTGGCTGCCTGCTCGCGCGACGCCTGGTCGAGTCGGGAGCGAGATTCGTTGAAGTCACTACCGAGTACGTTCCGTTTCTCCACTGGGACACTCACAACAGTGGGCACGAAACCGTCGCCCGTATGCACAGCGAAATGGACCGCCCGATCGCTCAACTGATCCTGGACCTCGAAGCCCGTGGTCTGCTCGACCGCACGCTGGTCATCATCGCTTCCGAATTCAGTCGCGACGCGTTGATCGAGGGCAAGCCGGGTTCCAACGCGAATGACCAGGCCACCTTCAAAGTCGACGAGATCACCGAGGCCAAGCATTATGGCCTGCACCGCCATTTCACCGGTGGAACGAGCGTGGTGATGTTCGGCGGCGGCGTCAAAAAAGGATTCCTCTACGGCAGAACCGCCGACGAGCGGCCACTAATCGCCATCGAAAATCCGGTCACTGTTACCGACCTCCACGCCACCATCATGACCGCTATGGGCATCAGCCCAAAGACGGCCTACGACATCGAAGGCCGTCCGTTCTACGTTACCCAGGACGGCAAAGGGAAACCGGTGATGGATATCTTCGGTTAAGGAACGCGTCTGAAATAACTTCTCGAATGCGTTGAGAGCGGGAATGACGTGGTTGGGATCTTGAGACTGATTCCAAGGGCAGTCGCTACCGCTCAGTCTGTCCCTGGCACATTGATTTCCTGGACGGTCTGCTGGTCATTCTGTCGAGAAAAGTCAGTCAGCGTGACCAGTTCAAGTGTCTCGCTCAGAACGGCATTCATGTTGCCAGACCGGAATCCCTGAAGATCGAGCGTCACGTTTCGGAAACCCAGGGCGAGAAGTTTTTCGACTACCTGTCGACTGACGGACGGGTCGGCGATTCTGGAAAGGGAATCCAAAGGCACTTCGATTCGCGCGAGTTCCTGAGGTTCGAGCCGAACGCGAAGCTCTGCTATCTCCAGGAGTTGTGATAAGTACTGCTCGGCGGCGTCGATCATCCGGACGCGGGCGGGTGTCACCTCGACGCCGTAAGCGATTCGACTGGACAGGCACGGAGTTGCCGGTTTGTCCCACACGGGCAGGCCCCAGATTTTCGCCAGTTCGCGAACGTCGGACTTCGAGAAGCCCGCTTCAATTAACGGACTGGTCACCGAGTTTTCCGCGGCGGCCACCATGCCTGGGCGATAGTCACCCTGATCATCAAGGTTTGCACCATTCACGATGGCATTGAAACCTCGCCGCGCCGCCAGAGGCCCCAGATGACCGTACAACTCGGTCTTGCAGAAGTAGCAGCGATTTCCAGGATTGGCCAGGTAGGCAGGGTTGCTGAACTCGTCGGTCTCTACGATTTCGTGCTGAATGCCGATTTCTTCGGCCAGTTGGCGGGCCTGCTCAAGCTCTCCTGCTGCAAGGCTGGCACTGACCGCCGTTACCGCCAGCGACCGATCGCCACAGGCGAGAAACGCCGCATTGGCGACCACGGTGCTGTCAACTCCGGCCGAAAATGCGACGACGACGGATCCATGATCCCGAAGAATCTGCAGCAGCCTGTCGCGTTTTGCTTCGAGATTTGAACTGGTCATCAAGCGATCCCATCACACCGTCGCCACTGCTTCCGCAACCAGCGGTTCTTCGGCATGCCATTTGGCGCCGTCGCGGATGACGCGTCGATAGAGCGTGTCTCGTTCGACGGGTTCGCGACCGGCTTCGCGAATCAGATCATGCAGATGTTCGACGGTAATGCCTTCCGGAGTTTCCGCACCAGCGTCGTGATAAATCAGCTCATGAACGACGGTACCGTCGAGGTCGTCGGCTCCAAAACTCAGTGCTGTCTGCGCGATCTTCTCGCCCAGCATGATCCAGTACGCCTTGATGTGGTCGAAGTTGTCCAGCATCAGACGCGAGATCGCGATCGTCTTCAAATCCTGCAGTCCACTGGGCTTGGAAATGTGAGACAGACCGGTGTTTTCCGGATGAAAGGCCAGCGGGATAAACGTCTGAAAACCGCCGGTTTCGTCCTGCAATTCACGCAGCTTGCACAGATGATCGATGCGGTGTTTCGCCTGTTCGACATGTCCGTAAAGCATGGTCGCGTTGGTTCGCAGTCCCAACTGATGCGCGTCGCGGTGGATGTCAATCCACGACTGCGAATCCGCTTTGTGCTCACAGATTTGTGCTCGAACTTCCTCGTCGAAGATCTCAGCTCCGCCGCCAGGCATACTGCCCAGACCGGCTTCGATGAGTTGCTCAAGACACCATTTATACGGCTTTTTCGTGAGGTGGCTGAACCAGTTGATCTCAACTCCCGTCCACGCCTTGATGTGCAGTTCCGGGCACGTTTCGTGAATGACTCGTACGACGTCGACGTACCATTCAAACGGTTTCTGATGATGCAGGCCGCCGACGACGTGAATCTCCGTCGCCCCCTGAGCACGCGCTTCCAGAGCCCGTTCGCGGATCATGTCATCAGTAAACGTGTAGGCCTTTTCCGCCTTCAAATCCGACCGGAACGCGCAGAAAATGCAGCGATAGACGCAGACATTTGTCGGATTCAGATGAATGTTGGTGTTGTAGTACGCAAGGTTTCCGTTCTTGCGTTCCCGCACGGTGTTCGCAAGCTGACCAAGTGTCAGCACATCGACGTGCTCTTCCAGAAAGAGGCCATCATCGAATGACAGCCGCTCTGCAGCGTGGACTTTTACTTCGATGGTCGCGAGGCGGGATTCGATTTCGCTCGACATGTTCAAAAGTTTCCGAGTTGCGTCATCCCCGCGTAGGCGGGGAACCAGTTACGGCAGTAGATTCCCGCCTGCGCGGGAATGACGGAGTGTGTCTGGGTCGGTAGTTTCTTCTTTGCACGCTCCTTAGCCAGAAGCGAACCGCAGGTCAGCGCACTGATTAACGGACAGAAACCGATCCCGCAATCAGACCGTCCGATTTCGCCAGACTTCAGCCGAACAACTCAATGACTGGCGTCCTTCACCCACGCCTCATGCAGCTTTTCGAGACGGCTGACAATCTCCGGATTCTCTCCCGCAAGATTCTTCATTTCGGACACTTCTTCCGCCAGATTCACAAGGAACCTCCGGTCGCCTTTACCAATCGGCGCTTTGTTGCTGGTGTCGCGAGGGTTGCCGATCAACTTCCAGTCGCCATCGCGAACGGCCCACTGAGGCTCCTTCCCGCCACCGGTCTGCCAGTGAAACTGCTGGTGTGGCGAAGCTGCCTCTCCCGAACGAATGACCGACGTGATGCTGTGCCCGTCCAGCTTCTGCTCAGGCTGAGGAAGTTTGGTCAGATCAGCGATGGTCGGCATCCAGTCACAGGCCGTCGCCATTTGATCGCGGACTTCGCCCGCTGGCAGTTGGCCCGGCCACGAGATTATCGCTGGCACTCGAATTCCGCCTTCAAACAGGCTGAATTTGGCTCCGCGATACGGGCCGGCACTTCCCCCGCCACCGAAGGTGCGTTCCTCATGAGAATGGCCGTGGTCCGACTGAAATATCACGATCGTGTCCTC
>JABMPE010000457.1 GCA_013203845.1 Rhodopirellula sp.
CCCGAAGGCCATTCAGATCCCGAAACTCTGAATAATCCGCGCTAGATCGCCGTAGCGGCCTGGCTCGGGTTTATCGTCGTCGCAGTAGCCCGGCGGAATCTTGGATGAGTATCGCGATGCTCCCTCCGCGTAGATTGTTTCAAGAATGTCAGTGGAAAATGGTTCGCCAACAGCCCCGTCAAATAATTCAGTTAGCCTATCCCGAATCTGATCTTCCTGGATGAGTCTTCTGTGTGACGTTTTTCCACTCGATAGGGCACGCTCCATTTCTTCGACAATGCCTCTAAAACGCTCGAAGAGTTCAGCCGCGATGAATGGATGCTTGGCTCTCGCCCCTAACTCATCCAAGACGGTTCGAAGTGTCTTCGCAGGCTGCGAGTATCGGATGGACTCATTTGAAATGATCTTGCATCTGTTTCGGTGGTACTCCTCCGCCGCTTGATAAGGGAGCCAAACTCTACCATTCAGAGAATCGAAGAACGTCAGGATCTCCTCAGTGGTTTCTTCTGAATATGTATACAGATTCAAAAGGACATTGGCGTCGAAGACAAAACAGCCTTCATTCCAAATAGATTCGAACTCTTCCGGTGTCGGTCTGTAGTACTGGTGAAACTTGTTTTTCACGTCGATAACCTCGGTGTGAACTGGTCTTGGACGCTCAGGGGTCTACACATCACACATCTTGCATGGCCGTTTCCGCAGATTCTGTCAGAAAGTATCCGAGTCCCTGTGACGCCGAATTCACCATCTCTGGCAGTTAGTCCAGTGTAGTCGTCAACTGTGACGATGAAAATTAGGACGCGACGGTCTAAGTTTTGAATATCCACTTTGCACGCCGTGCAAGGGTAACGCAGCCGCTCAGAATGACGAACCTTTGGAACTACGATTTCGCCCGGAAAGCAACCGACGCACCGCTTCGGCCTTCTCCGCATCGCTCAGGGGCAGGCTGGCAATCATCGCAAGTGCGGAAGCGAAGTCACCAGGCCTTGCGGCATCAGTCGAACCGTTGCCCGCCTCAACAGCTCGCTCAGACTTCCGTTTCCGGTCCGCTCTGAAAGCCGTTCAATGGTGCCCGCACCAGCCGTGAAATCTGTGACGGGTGGAACTGACAGGATGGTGACCGGCGGAATGGAAACGAAAGCGCTGCGTCACTTCGTCGCCTTCGCTGCTTCCTTCTTCGCTGACCGGGTTGTTGCTGCCTTTTTCTTTGTCGTCGCAGCCCGGCTCTGCTTTTTACCCGAGGCTTTGACGGGAACAGACTGACCGACGGCGGCCTGGAGTTGCTCCGTCACCCAGGCATTCAGACTCTTGCCGACAACAGCCGCCTGCATGTTGACCTGACGATGGAGTTCCGGCGGAATGCGTGTCACGAACTGACCGGAGAACGGTTTCTCCGGAGACTCGCCGCGCTCCTGGCAGAATTCCAGATAGTCGTCGATCGAATCCCGGAATGCCTGTTGCAGCTCAGAGACACTTTC
Source organism: Rhodopirellula sp. (assembly GCA_013203845.1). Lineage (GTDB taxonomy): Bacteria > Planctomycetota > Planctomycetia > Planctomycetales > Planctomycetaceae > JABMPE01. The sequence continues at coordinate 1,479 of JABMPE010000457.1, forward strand.
TCCCTGAAACGTAATCACGTCCCGAGTATTGATCACTTCACCGTGGAAGATGCCGGCTTCGTCATCGAATTCGACTTTTCCGCAGTAGCCTTTGTATTCGATCATGGCTCTACTCCCGCTTCTGTCAGGAACCGGCGCATCGATTTGACGGCTCCCTTGTCTGTCTCTTTCTTCGGATGCGGACGGTGAAACACGGCTCGAACGTCATTGAGGAAGAGCCGAACCCGTGAACCACGGCCTTCGCTGATTTCGGCACCCGCTGCTTTCAGCATGGTTTCGATGTCCCGCCAGACAATGTTCGACCTGACGGGATCTTCAAAAATCGCCTTTAGCGTCTGCTTGTGCTTCGGTCCCATGCCACACTCACTGATATCAGAGTCTGATACTACCGTCAAGAAGACTCATCGGCAGAACCGCACGTTGTTCCGCAGCGCAGATTCAATTTGAGCGGTTGTGTCTGTCCTCCCAGCCGAAACACCCCTTAATCCAGACATCCACCCAGCCCATGCCGCCGTCGTTCTTGTCGACGCCCCGCTCGAACGTGTACCACGAACCGTCTTTGACGACGTCAGCCGGTTTCGGTTGCCCCAGCAGCTCGCAGATGTCGATAAAGTGCTGCTGACAACTGCCGGCTCTGTCACCACTTCGGCCCGCGTCGCTTCCCGATCAAACTCCAGTATCGTCCTCCGAGTGCCCTCCTGAAGTCTCAACCAGACTTCATTCAGCCAGGCCAGTTGATCCGAGGTGGCATCGCTGGCGGCAGCGTCCAATGGTCTGCCGAAGGCGAGTTCACTCGAAACCGTTACGCCGCTTGCAGGTTGGGAAATCGATTCAAGTCTCCCCTCCACCATCTTTGAACGGTCGCACGTTTCCGCGTGTGGCCGTTTCTTTTTGTACTGACTGGAGTTACGGCTATTGCCTACAGCCAGCCGAATTTCACTCTGTGGCTCTATACTGTCCAGAACGGCCTCATGTGGCATCACTGACGGCATCACACCTTGAGGTGATGCACCGTTGATTGCTCGCTTATCTCCAGGACGTGTTCAGAATAAATTCGCTATTTCCATCACCGTCATTCCTGCGCAGGAAGAAAACCAGAATACCAGCAAGAACTGGTTTCCCGTCCGCGCCTTCGCGAAACCAGGACTTGGCGCGGAAATGACGGAAATTGCCGTTCTCACCGCATTCGGGAAGTCATTTCCGATGTGTCACTCACCGAGTGTACCACTGCAGGATTCGAGTCAGGTCGTTCGTCTTCGCGAACATGTTGACACGGCGTCGAAATCCGCTGCTGCCGAAGATGGGCGAATAGCCGTGATGATGGTCGGCGATTGTCATCGCCTTGCTGAGATCTTCGGTCGTCCATTCGGTTCGTCCGTCGCTCGCTGCCAGCCAGCGGGCGAGCCAGCAGATCACCGGCACAATCAGCGCGAGGCTGCGAAATCCTTCAACGAGCGGAATGTCGTAATACGCCGGTCCGCAAAAGTGGAGTCCCTGTAACTTCACGCTTAAGTAACGATTCAGAATCTCTTCGAACTCTTCAGGCAGTTCTCCGAACGGTTGCTCCATCGTTTCGAATGGAACTTCGCGGAAGCAGTCCTGCAGAGGCGTTGCGTCACCGCGACCGGATGCAAACTTTGTCGCCGCACGAAACAACCGCCAGCGTCCAGCGAGTCCGGCGTCGAGATCCGCGACCGTGTCTTTTCTCGCGTAATGAGCGACCAGTAGCCGAAACTGCACCTGCATGATGGCAGCAGGGCGAACTGGTTCGGGAACATCCTCAGCAGACGAGGCTTCTGAAATGATGTCCAGAAAGTCTCCCAGCCGAGCGCCTCGGATCAGATTGAATTGCGCCTCGCCGATCAGCCCGACCAC
>JABMPE010000458.1 GCA_013203845.1 Rhodopirellula sp.
CCGGGTGAGTCTGCGTCTTGATCGCGTACTCTTCGGCGGGAAGTCCGAACGCGTCCCAGCCCATGGGATGCAGCACCTGCTTGCCACGGTTGCGGCTGTAGCGACAAACGATATCCGTCGCGGTGTAGCCTTCCGGATGGCCGACGTGGAGTCCCGACCCGGACGGATACGGAAACATATCCAGCGCGTAGAGCTTCTCGCGACCAGCTTCAAACGAATCGACTTTGAAGGTCTCGTTCTGTTTCCAGTAGCCCTGCCATTTCGGTTCGATGCGTTGAAAGTCGTAACGTGGCATGTCCGCAGTTCTCCACCGTTTTTTGTCGGCTCAAACAGCAGGTTTGAGTCGGGTTGTCGTGTCTTGCCGGGTTGGCGTTTGTGACAGACGAGGAGCCGACGGTCAGAGCGTCGGTTCGCGCGACGACGACGTGGCTTCTCGCGTTGAACGGCCAGTGTCATGCACTGTCGGCAGCTTTGCAATCGACGATCAGGCGTCGGACGAAAAGCAGCTCCGTCACAAATTGCCCGTTCCGGGTGGCTGGCGGTCGAGCCCTGGCGAGCCCACCGATCAGATTTACTGGGGGCTCGCAAGCTCGACCACCAGCCACCCGTCTGAAGCCATCGTGGCGCCACTCGCTCAAGAACGGCATCGTTACAAAAGAAAAAACGCCTCGGTCGGTTGGATGGTCGACCAATGCGTTTTTGAGATTAAGAGCGGCGTTTGCGGAAAACGGCGACCGTGTTCTCGCGGCGGCGGATAGACCTCGTGGCGGGCAGTCGGGACGAGAGAACAATTCGTCCCGACTACCCGTATGCCACGAGCCAAACCTGCGCCTCGCCTCAAACTTCGTTGTCAGCTCAATGATTGTCAGGTCAGGTGTTTCAAGGGTTTCTTCAGAGGGTGTCGGCTCTGAAGAAATCGACTCCAGCATCCGCTTACCGAGCCAGTGGGTCGGCTGTTTTCAGTAGTTCCTCGCCGGAGTCCTCTCCCTCAGGACAGACAGAGGGAGCAACAACTCGACGGCGAGAGCAGACCTGGCGAGGCGACTATTCGGGGAGAGCACCGCTGCCGACGATGTCGTACTGGCTGTCGCAGGTATCGGATTCGTCGCTGTAGCTGCTGCCGGCTTTACAACCTTTACCTGCGGAGTGAATTCCGTTGACGTAGAACGACTGGTTAATGGAACCGAATGCGGCTCCAACATCTTCGAGTTCGTTGTTGATATTGAAAGCGATTTCAGACAGGCCGACGACCAATCCGAGCACCGCGATGGTGGCCACCAGAATCAGCTCAGCAGAAACAATGAAGCCGTTTTCGTCGTTGATCAGGTTGGTGAAGATGTTGTTCATGGTGTGCTCTCTTTCGTCGTGGCAGGTTTGAAGTCGTGCGAGGCTTAACTGTTGTTCTCAGCGTCTCGCGTTGTTGATGCAGGGGTGTAAAGCAGACTGAATGCCAGAACGTAAACTGAGCGCTAAAAAACCTGGACAGACAGCTCACAACTCGCCGTAACCTGTTTCCTTGAAAGAGAGTTACGGAATGCCCAGAAACCTGCCACAGTTTCGAGTGAGTCCGTCCTGAAGCTGCTCGACGTGGCGATGCGGCAACATCGTTTCGGCTGCCGCTCGTGATGTTTGCGTCTGAACCTCTTTACTGAAAAGAGGTTGTGGCAATGATGCCACTAGCAACAGGCCGTGGTGCGAGGCCAACAACGGTATCTCGTGACTCAACGTCATTTCGTAGCAACGCGGCGTGACACAGAAGCGGGGGCTCGCCAGGGCTTGACCACCAGCCACTCAATGCCGAAATCCCAACCCTGGCTGGCAGTTTTTACTGCAGCTTTGTTACGACAGCGACCTCAGTCACTACGGCTGAAGATTTACCGGAGTCAGTCCGCGGACGATCATCAGGTCGGAGTTCAGTTCGCGGCGGAAGCTTCGGGGGCCGGTAATTCCGACCGACTTTCCGAGGTGCTGATCGAGGTTGATGCCGGGAGCGGACTGCAGGTACGAGAGCACTCGCCCGTCAGGAGCAAGCAGGACGTGAGCCGGAAGACCCGGTCGCGACAGCGCCGACCGCTGCACGATGCCGGCTCCTGCAAACTTCGCTGGTGCCGCGGTTTGAGCCGGTACGCTGGTCGTCGGAACGCCGGTCAGTGTCCCTTTGGGTCCTGCCGTCGTCGGTCGAGTTTGAGCAGGTCGAACTTGAGTCGGAATAGCTGCCGGTTTCAGGATCCGGGTTGTGGGGGGATTGGTGGTCGAGACCGAATGCCATTTGGCGATGTACTGCTGGCGGATTTCAGCGTCGCGAGTTTCGGTTTGAGCCAGAATGCGTTCGATTGCGATCTGATCGGCGTAAAGTTTCTGATATCGATCGACAGCGGCGATGCGGCTTTCGATCTGTCGTTTCAATGACGGATTCGCGATCTGATCGGCGGACTGCTGATAGACCTGCTTCAAGGACGCCAGATTCCACTGGCTGACGGGCCGCTTCAGCATCTGACGGAACTGGCCGTCGGTCTGCATCACGTTCTGCCAGGCCTGTTCGACCGTCGCCTGATCCTCTTCTGACTCCAGCGTCGTCCCCAGCGGCTGCGGCGATTCAAATCGGACTCCAGGCATCGAAATGCCTTGCCGCGCCGAACCAGGCAACTGGTTGAGTTCCTGAAACCCTTTCGACGATGCCGTCGAGCCGTGCTGACCGGAATCAGCCAGCGAGCGGTTCAAATCGAACGCGTTTCCGCCCGGATCGGAACTGCCTGCTGGCCCCGCCGTCGATGTTTCCCGTGAACCGGTCGAAATCGGCTCGCCAAATGGGCCGGTCGCGACCGTTGAGTCCGATGACGATTCCGGGGAGCGCGAATCGGGCGACGATGCCCCCCGTCCGCTGGTCGAGGGGCCGTTCGTTTGAGAGGAAGCCAGCAGACTCGGCTGGCTACTGTACTCGTCTGCCGGAGTAACATCTTTGCGATTGATATAGCGGTACTCACCGCGTGGTGGAGCAATCTTAAGCATTTCGACCGGTTTGTCACCGGATCGCATCGTGGCCGTCCCCAGAATTGTGACGACTTCACCCTCAACCAGTTTGTGAATGATGCTCAGGTTGCTTCGATCCAGCAGGCTGCCAATACGGTCGACGGTGCTCTCGGTAATGATGCCTTTGTCTTGACCGCGGCGTTTGACGAACTCAGCCCGAACCCAGCTGTGACTGCCCTCTGGCGGCTCGATCATGTACCAGCCGCCGTAGCCTTCGCGAACGACGCGAATCTTCGAGCCGCGGCTCAACTTTTGAGTGGGGTAGTAGTCTTTTTCGCCAGCACCGCCGCGAACCAGCGCGTTGTCACTGCTGACGATTGCGTCGAAGGGGACTTCGCGAGCAGCAAGAGGTGCGGTGAAAAGAGCGGCTGCGGCAATAAAGGAGAGAATCAGTTTCATCACGAGTTCTCCCGAAGCTCAGATCGCCGGGGCTCCGCCGGGAACGAATGCTCGACAGTCATTAACAAGGTTTGCCTGAAATCCTGCAGCAATCGCGGCTGGCCTTTAGTCGAGATCACCTGAGATGTGGGCAAAATGGGACAGACAGGCTGAGGTGAGACCAAACTCCTGTTGCATCGCTGCGGACTGGATGAATGGTAATCTGGAAGTGTCGACTCCGCGGAAGCCTTCCAGGTGAAGGACTCCGTCGTCTGCGGGGACGGGTGGATATCCGATTCCGCAGATTCACTCAAGATGAGGTTGGAACGCGATCGGAAGTTGGACGCTGAACTTTCACTGCCTTTGTCTCCGACTTCCGCGGTCGGCACTCCGGCCCTGTAAAGATAGGTAAGCCTGAAGGGTGTTTCGGGAAATTCGGATTGTGCGGGCTGGTTTCACTCAATGCAGCGCTCAATTCTGGCCGAATAACCGGAAGAACCGTTCCCTCCGGGGACAGGTACCCCATCTTTCCACGCACAGAAATGGTACTTCTGATGAAGAGCCAGAAGCGTTCGAGACTCTTTCGAGCACTCCTCTGTTCCTCAGCCGCTGTAACGGCCGTCTCATCGGCGTTCGGCCAGGATGGCGTCACACGAGTGAGCAGCCAGCCACCAACACCGGACCCGCTTGGGTCAGACGGCGTTGCCAGCACGGCGACCCCCAACGGTGGAGTGGCTCAGGTACCGACCTACGCCCTGCCGGATTACATCCCGCCGTCGAATTCGCAAGGCTATCGAGTGCCGACGAGAACCGTCTGGCAGGACGAACTCGGGCCGAGGTTTCTGCTGGAGACTCGAATCGGCGAGTGGCTGGGCAGCTCTGACCAGGGTTCGTCGGCCGTCAACGTGATGTTGCCGTTCTCGTTCGAGTCGTCCAATTCGGTCCTCTTTCTCGATGCACGCGGCACGGCGTCCTGGAACGGTGGCGGTTCCGGCTCGGTCGGCGGCGGTCTGCGCTGGTTCGACGAATTCCGAAACCGAATTACCGGTGTCTCTGGCTTCTGGGACTATGACGATACCAACCAGCGTTCGTACGACCAGGTCGGCTTCGGCTTTGAATCGATCGGCAAGTGGGTGACCGTTCATGCGAACGGATACGTTGCGCTGGGCAACCAGACCAACATTATCTCAAACCGCTTGACCGGCTCACTGGTTCCTGGATCTCCGATCACCGCCGAGGCCATACAGGGCATCGAAACGGCGTACAGCGGCTTCAACGCCGAAATCGGTGGTCCAACTCCCCTGCTCGGTCGGTACGGCTTTGAATCATTCGTTGGCGGTTATCACTTCCAGACTCCCGACGCCAGCAACGCGACCGGAGTTTCGTTCCGCACTGATGTCAACGTGTCTAACGACCTGCAACTGGGCATCAATGTCACGG